>PAOZ01000016.1 GCA_002708695.1 Methanobacteriota archaeon
AGGCTGTTTGCTGTACCTAGAATATCCTCCGTTTCTTCCTTAGAGGCGAGACTTCTAACAAAAGCATCTCTTGCTCCAACTATATCGCCTATTGCTCTATGATGGATTCCTTCCAGTTGGTCTATATTGCCGATTAATCTCAAATCTTCAAGTTCTTCTGCTGCTACTCTGGCTTCTTGAAGCGCGCCAATTAATCCTACATCAATATGGATTTCTTGTTCTTCTAGACGTGCTTCTTCGATTCTTTCCAGTGTATCTGTAAGTTTGACTCGTGCCGTTAGGAATAATGCCCATGCCATTGATTCTTTATCTTCATCAAATGATGCCTTTGCATGCCCAGTTAATGCAAGCCGTTCACAAATTTCTATTCGATTGAGGTCTAATGCCATTTCTGCCAAAGCAAGCAATGTTTGCGTTGACACGCTTTCTTCAATCCCTGTCCCCTCTGAAATAGCTTGAAGAAGAGAAGCAGCGGCTTCAGGTGTTAGCGTTTCTTCCATTTTTTCCCTCAAATAGATCTCATTCTACCGCCATCAACGGCTAGACTAACGCCCCTAATGCCTCCTGATTGTGGAAGACAAAGAAATGTGATTGCAGATGCAGTTTCCATTGGGTCTATTAATCGTTGAATTGGGACTTGAGACATCCATCCCTCGTGAATTTCTTTTTTACTCCGTCCTGTTTTTTCGTGGATTGAATTAGCTAGGGATTCTAATCGGTCTGTATTGGTAAATCCTGGAAGTATATTGTTGATTGTGACACATGGTGGTAATTCTAGATTAAGTGATTTTGCCCAAGATGCCATCGCGCCTCGAAGTGTATTGGATAATCCGATGTTTGGTATAGGTTCTCGAACAGATGTGGAAATTATATTCACTATTCTACCAATTCCTGCCTCTTCCATAGAAGGAACAACCATTCTTGTGATGGTATGAGCAGCATGCAAGTGCCGTTTGAATGGGGTCACAAATGCTTCTGAATGATTGGAAAGTAAAGGCCCCCCAGGTGGGCCTCCCGCATTATTTACAAGAATGTGCACTGGTCCGGAATCCAAAATATTAGCAATAATTTCTTTTGTAGCATTTTCATCTTCAAGGTCTACTTTTACAGATTTTATTCCTTGCATTTCTGGAGCACTTCTACTTAATCCAATTACTTCTGCTCCGCATGCTGCAAACATTTCTGCTGTAGCTTTTCCAATTCCTTTAGATGCCCCACAAACGACAGCTCTCATCCCTTTCATTGCATTTGATGCATACGGGTTTTCCATTTTTTCCACCTCATTCGACATAGTGAGAGTATTCCTCGTTCTCTAATTTTTGTTGTACTACTTGAAGCACATCATCAGGAGCGTTTCTGAAAGTTGGCCATGCACTTTCTCCTTGTTTGTATCGAATTTGGTCCCATCGCCCCTCTGTCCAAGCCATCAATGCCTCTTTCATTAGAATTCCTGATAATACTAGCGTACCATGGCAAAGATCTTCGTAGGTCATTCCTCTTTGAACAGAAAACTCTCTCCTCAGGAGAATGTCTCCAGTATCTATGCCATTATCACAGAAGTGAGTGGTACTTCCAAGTGGTATATCGTGGTAAACAGACCATGCAGGAGACGCAGATCCGCGACAATCAGGCAGTAATCCAGGGTGACTATTGATGACTCCATCCGTTGGATAGTCTAGTATTTCTCCTCTAATAATCCTAGTTCCTCCAAAAACAATCAAATCAAGGTCTATGTCTTTAATCAGGGGCATTACTTGCTCTGAATTATGAATTGCAACAGTCTTATGTGTCACTCGTATTCCTTTCTTTGCTAATTCATCAAGTTGAGATTCGATAGTAGGTGCAATAGGTAGTCCTTCTATTCGTTTGAGGAATTTTTCTCGTTCTTCATCGCCAATTGCAGAGTCTTCACTGATGATTATTGTTGGAACAAAATTTTCTGTCAATAGTTGACGTAGCATCTCCCTTCCATACGGGTGTTCTTTCAGAAGAAGATAGGCAAATACTGGCTTTCCCATAATTGGTGGTCATATACAATGGCCCTTCAACGCTCCCATCTAATTTAACCGAAATGATGACTTACACGAAAAACCATAATCATGTTCTTTGGTTGTAGGACATTCTATGCGTCGTCGAGCAACAGTTCCTGCTCGAATCAATATTATTGGAGAACATACTGATTATTCAGGGGGCCTTTCTCTTCCATTTACTACTGAATATCAATTAATTTTAGAAGCACAAGAACGGATTTCAGGATTTACCGGAGATGATTTAGTAATTGAATTATGGAAAACGGCAGGAGGATGGCCCGCTGATCTCTCTGTTACTAGTTCTATTCCTATTGGCAAGGGCTTGTCTTCATCTGCTGCATTATGCGTCGCAGTTGTTCTTTGTTCTCAAGGAGAACAACCGTCTCTAGAAGTTGCTAAAGAAGCGCAACGTATTGAATGGGAAATTTTGGGTACTCCTTGTGGCTTACTCGATCAACTGGCTATGCTGAACGCAAAGAAAGGTCACTCGTGCCTGATTGATTTTTCGAATTTCAACATTAAATCCGTTCCAATTCCTGAAAATTGGTATTTCAAACTCGTTGATTCAAATATCTCTCGAACTCTATCATCAACTAATTATCGGGCAGATCCATCTACAATAAATAACCATGTAATCGAAGAAAATTCTAGAGTGCTTCAATCCATAAAAGCATCACCAATGGAGTTAGGTGAATTATTGAATCAGTCTCATTCATCACTAATTTCACTAGGTGTTAGTTTGCCTGAAATTGATTTGCAGATTGAGTCATTAAGGACGGTAGAAGGTGTCCTAGGAGCTAGAATGATGGGTGGAGGATTTGGAGGTATGATTCTTGTATTAGTTGATCATCCCGATGTATTGCCAAATCATACTCTTATTTGTTCGTCAGGACCTGCCGTACTTGAAGAAATTCTCTAAAATTTGAAGTCGTTCAGGTGTACCCATGTCCCAGAATTTAGTATTATCAATGTGGGCAATAATTTCTCCAGATAATGCTGGATAAACAGTTTCTTCCCAGCTCCATTTCCCTTTTTTCCCATATGTCTCAACAATTCTTTTTGATACAATACTCGTTCCTGCTTCGTATCCATTATAATCTATTGCCGGTGAAGATTTGTTATATTCGATAACTTTACCATTTTCATGTTTTAGATTCATTGATTTGTGAGATTCAGTGACGGTCATAGTTAGTTGCGAGTTCTTTCTTCTATGTTCAGAAACTAGAAGGTTGTAATTGATTGGGTGATAATCGTCACCCCATAATAGAATGAATTCATTTTCTAAGGATTCTTTGGCATTCCATAGTGCGCCTCCAGTCCCTAAAGGTTCATTTTCTTGAATAAAAACAAGTTCCATTTCATGAGTAAAATTGTCAAACATTTCTCCTAAGTAACCAGTTAGAATAAGGGCATTTTTACACCCTTGTTTTAGTGCCCAATCGAGAATATGGGAAATAATGGGTTTTCCATTTACTTCAACTAATGACTTGGGTATTTTTTCTGTTACTTCTCCTAATCTAGTGCCCAATCCTCCGGCCAAGATGACTACTTGAGGCATTCTCACAACTAATGTCAGCAAGACATACAATTCAATCTTATCTAAAAAAGAAATTTTTGTTGTATCTAGTCATCTGCACAAGTCCAGTTATTTCCAAGACATCTAGGACAACCGTTTTCATTGTAGTATGAAATTTCAATTAGTGAAGTTTCCCACTCATGCCCACAGTCCCTGCAGCGTGCATCATAGAATTTCTTTCCCATCTTAACCACAACTTTCGCAGACCATTTCTCCGAGATCTTCATCAAAATACGTTCTTCCTCCGCATAAGGTACACATTCCCATAATATTTTTTTACAGATAAGGGTACTTTAATTCGAGTATGAATCATTCTTCATAACCGTCATTTTCTTTTCCACAGTTGTCACAAACAATCGTGTAGACTCCGTTGGCATTGGGATACAACCACCTACATGTTAGTTCTCCGCAACAAATTGCACAAACCAATACTTTAGACATGGATTTTGGCTTTTTTTTTCCGATGTTTTAACCTTGTTGTAAAGTGCTCGTGCCGGGATTTGAACCCGGGTCGACGGAATGAAAACCCGCCATGATGGACCGAACTACACTACACGAGCGATAAGCAGCCGAGCAAGGTTATGTTCAAGAATCAATCGGCGACATTTTGGTTATCTTTCTCATCTAGTAACCCCTCCCACCATTTGAAAAGTGGAACAATCAAAATTGCGCCTATTATTGCAATAATACTGAATGACCATACGTTCAAACTTGCTAGAATTTCTTCACCATATGCACCAATAGCTATAGCAGGGACTCCAAATCGGACACTTCTTCCAAGTATTCCTGCAATGATAAATAGACGAAGATCCATTTTTGCCATTCCTGCAATCCATGCAAATACTTTGTATGGGATTGGCGAAACTGCTGCAATAAATATTCCAGAAGTTCCATATCTTTCAGTTAATGCCTCCAATCGTCGTACAGTTTTTTCTGATGAAAAACGATCGATTAATGGCCTCCCTGCTCGTTCACCAATCCAGTATCCTACTATTGCTCCAAGAACTGAGGAAATAGTTGCAATGAATCCCAAGAATAGACTGCCAGAAATAGTTCCATCTGAAATCAACATTGGCCAAAATAAGGTTTCGGGGGGGATTGGATTGATTATTGCCTCACTAAAAATGAGAATTATTAACCCTATGAGTCCAAAACCATCGAGGAATTCAACCACTGGGTCTAGTCCATCTAGAACTCCCATATTCACGCGGAGGAGGGATTACCCATGAATTTGATGTGAAAAGGTCATCAAGTTTGGCCGGATGTATCAAGAGGGAAGGGCATCCGTGTGAGTACATGGTCGGCGCGGCAAGAGTACTTGATACTGGTGCGTTGCTTCATCTCCCTCCTAATCGCCTTTCAGGAGGTTTGGTAGCAAATAGTCAGAGGAACGAAATTGCTCGTGTTGACAAAGATCGTGCTCTGTTGATTGAAGGTGTACGTCTTCATTGGCGTTCTCCTTCAGACGAAGCTCTTCAAAGGGCTCGAGAAGCAGCGCAAGAGACTGGAGATATTTCTGGATTATCAGATGTTGATATGGATGTTCTTGCTATTGCTCTTGAACATCGAGCAATCATTGTAACAGACGATCATCGGATTCAAAATGTCGCTGGACGCTTTGGCGTTGGTTGGCACCCTGTAATGAATGAAGGAATCAAAGAACATTGGGAATGGGTCTTAGAATGTAAGGGATGTAAGAAGTTACATCCTCCCCCTGAGAATGTATCTAGATGGCGTAGGACATATGGTTCCTGTGCTGACTGTGGCTCTAAGCTCAAATTAAAGCGAGGCGGAGATTGAGTTATTCTGCTTCTTTGATGTCCTTCTTGATGTCTTCAGGTTTTCTTCCTTTAACTTCAACACCTTTACTTTTTGCATCTTCTACTAAAGCTACGGATTCAGTCATGCCTCCTCGTTCCAAATCATCTTCTGTAGAGTTTGATACATCACCTTCCACTAGTCCTTTATTGAACTCAGATTTTGCTTGACCTAGGGACCTCGCTAACTTAGGAAGTTGAGATGGTCCAAACAAGATTAGAAACAGTCCTACAAGTATCGCGCCTTCCATCGGTCCGAATGCCATAGTAGTTCCACGTAACTCATCCTTCAAAGACAATTCCGGTGTTTTAGCAGAATCTGTGCGATTCTATCCTCCTGATACTGGAGGGAGAAGTGCAACTTCAGCACCATCATGTAAAATTGCCTCTATAGGACACATTTTCCCATCAATTGCTGCTTTAAGACCGGTCTCTAACCATTTTTCTAAAGCAAATTGTTCGATTATATCTCTAATTGTAGTATCAGTAAATACTGATAATTCTATTCGTTCATTTCCTGTATGTTCACGTAATGGACCAAAGAAAAGGACTGAAACTTTCCATGCTTTGATAGCCTCATCCATATGTCTGTCATATTA
The DNA here is from genome assembly GCA_002708695.1 of Methanobacteriota archaeon. Lineage (GTDB taxonomy): Archaea > Thermoplasmatota > Poseidoniia > Poseidoniales > Thalassarchaeaceae > MGIIb-N2. Next base: position 6,023 of record PAOZ01000016.1, read on the forward strand.
TTCCACTATTTCACGCCTCTGAATAGGTGTTATCAGGCTCCGGCTATCATGAAGACTCATGGGGCAGATTCTCAGGGCAGTGAATCTTTGGAAGGTTTACACCATGGGGGAGACCGAAGTACACGCACTTCAAGGCATATCTTTAGAAATCAGTCATGGAGAAATTCTAGCAATTACTGGCCCATCAGGAAGTGGTAAAACAACGTTGCTAAATTGTTTGTCTTCTCTAGATTCGGTTAGTCAAGGTGAGATATATTTTGAAGGCGAGAATATTGCAAATATTTCCGATTTTGAACGTACTAAGTTGCGAGGGGAAAGAATGGGTTTTATTTTCCAGCAGTATCAACTTCTACCTGTACTTACTGCAGTTGAAAATGTTGAACTCCCTTTACTTCTTCAAAATGTCTCTTCTGATGAGGCTAGGAGAAGGGCCCTAGAATCACTTTCAATGCTTGGCCTTTCTAATCGTTCAGAACATAAGCCCTCAGAGTTATCAGGGGGTCAGCAACAGAGAGTAGCGATAGCTCGAGCGATTGTGCATAATCCTTCAATTCTATTTGCTGATGAGCCCACTGGCAATCTCGATTCAGAAACTTCTGATTCAGTAATCATGGCTCTTGAAGCACTTAATCGTATACATGGTATTACTATAGTAGTAGTGACACATGATGCTTCAATTTCGCGTAAATGTAATCGAATTTTGCAAATTAATGATGGTCATTTATCTGAGATTGTTGCCGAAGAGGAGTGATGACTATTGCTCCAGAACAGAAACATTCCTCCTATTATTCTTGATTTGGTAATAGTTGGACTTTTAATTCTAATAAATTATACGAATAATTCTGAAATTTGGCATTGGTTATTTTCAGTATGCATTTTTGTATTATTCCACATTATTTCTCGAGTAATTCTTTCTTCACGTGTGAGGATGCTTTCCAAGATGTCTTTTAGAGATTCAAGGAAAAGAAAAACGAGTTCAGCCTTGTTATTTTGTGGTTTAATGTTGGCTTCTGCTGTAGTTTCTAGTTCATTGATTGTAGGAGATAGTTTTGATGCTACACTTGAAGATAGATTGGTCGCTAGTCTTGGTGAAACGGACTGGGTCATTGAAGGGGTTGATCCTCTAACCTCAAGCCCTTTTCTGATGAATCAAACACGTATGATGTCTGCCTTAGATGATTTGATATCTCACAAGGAGGTAGATGGAATTGGAGTAGAACTTCATCAAGTTGTCACAGGAATCAAAATCGATGGTAGTAAGGTTAACCCAAATGTTGTATGGTTAGCCCCTGATGTCAATTTACGTCAAAATGGACCTTGGATTGAGCCAGTTGGGGATCCTCCGATTTCATGGTCTCAATTAGGAGGAGTATCTGATGTTGGAATTGATTATGCTATTGTAAATCAAGCACTTGCGAATTCTCTCGAGATTGAAACAGGAAGTCAGTTTTCAGTTTCTTGGTCTGAAATTATAGGAGATAGTGCAATCAGAAATGAACATAATTTTGTAGTTCAATCTGTTGTAGATTCTATTGGATTGGGTTGGGAAAATGCCAATCAACCTTTATTGCTTACTACTCTTGAAAATGCACAATTAATTCAAGATAAAAATGGCCTTATATCTAGGGCGGTGATTTCTGGAACAGGAGGTGTATTTGAGGGATATTTAATTCCAGATATTGAAGCGAAAATAGAGAATTCTTTTGCTCAATCAATGAACTCATCAGATGCGGGATTTCATTGGTCAGGTTTTGGTCTAGGAAAAATTGCTACATTGACTCGATCAAGTGGAGGCGGATTACTTTCTTCAGGAGATGTTTCTGGAATTAACTCGGCATTACAGATTGTTGAACATGATTCTGATGCATCTTCCTTTCTAATTACACCTATTTCTGGTATTTGGGATGAGGAAAAAGCAATTACTTCGATGGAAGGAAATAGGATAATTGCTGTTGATTTGGGTGTTAATCATCGCGTTATTGTAACTGATACATCGGTAAATATATTGCATGATGGTCAACAATCATTTCATCTTTCATTCTCGAATATTGTTGATGCTGAATTGATTAATTCATTTGCATATTTGTTAACGGATCAAGAAATTATTGCAGTTGATATTACATCAGGAACTCACGAAATCATTACTACAAACACCCATCAATTATCTGATATTTCTGTTTTTGAGTCCACTATTTGGGCAGTTTCAAGCGAATCATCAACTGTATATTCGTTTGATATTGGACTGGAAACAATTGAAGATGAATTTTTTGAGATTAGCGTTGGGCCTTCAATTGATGTTCTCCATTCAGAGATATATTCTGATGAGCATTCTATTGTTGTTCATTTTGAAACAATTTTTGAAAGCTATGTTTGTTGGATAATCGATAACAATTCATCTTGCAATCCATCGGAAAATTCGAAAAGGGTATTTTTACATCGGAATCAGACATTCATTGAATCTGAAAATTCTATCAAATGGTGGAATGAAAATGGATTTGAGATTGTTCATAATCTTAGTTCATCAGTTTTAGGTGCCAACGAAATCGGATTGATTATTGAGAACAATGAATCAATTTTAGTTTGGTCATCCGATTTTTATGAATTTGTTGAATCCTCACCTATCCCAAGTGTAGCAAATGGATATGCTTTTGATGAATTTAATGGCCAGTTTATTGCATCTACAGATTATGGAACAATTTTGATTAATCAAAATGGCGATACATCAATTGAATTGTTTAATTCGTTTGATGTTGGTTTGGGAATTCATCTTCCTCCTTTCCTTCTTTCTTTAGAGGGAAATGATGTGTCAAATTTACTCGGTCAAAATCAAACAATTAGATTTAGAGAAGGTATTGCTGATTTCAATAAAGTTGAAAATTTTTCTATAGGCAGAAATATGGATGATAATTTTCGGATTGATGTTAAAATCGATCAAAATACCGTTTTTCTCGATGATTTTATTGCACTAAATCCAGATTTGGGATTATTGGATTCTGCTATCATTGGAACGATGCCAATGGATATTACCTCTAATCTATTGGGGGGTAATCCAAAAAGAAGCATGATTCTAGTTGAAATGCCTGAGAATGAATCTGAATTCATTGTTGTTCAGGAAGCATTACTTGAATGGGCAGATCGACGTGCAGACTTTCAATCTTCATCAGCATCATTAGACCCAATTAAGGAGGAAGCAATTCTTTCAATTGATGGGGCTGGAGCATCATTCTCAGCCTTATTCTTGATTTTTGGAGTTTTTATCATAATCGCTGGCTTATTGCTGATTGTAAATTTATGGATAATGTCTGCCGATGATCGCAGTAGTGAATGGGGTTTGCTTCGAGCAATCGGGGCATCCAGTAAAGATGTCGAATGGCTGCTTAGGATTGAGGGCGTTCTTCTTGCAACCCCTGCCTGTCTCTCGGGTTCTCTTTTAGGTTTAATTTTGGCCGGTGCTCTTATGAGCGGATTAGGTGCCTTTTTCCAAGCCACCTTTGGAGTTGGTTTCAGTTTTTATTGGTCCGCTGAATCCCTAATTGTTGGTTCTTGTATCGGATTTTTGGTATCTGTACTTACTTTACGAGGGGTATCATTTTTGCTTTCACGAAGAAATTTAATTTCTAGTCTACGTGTTTTGTCAAATGATGAATCATCATTCCGTTTTTGGGTTATTTTATCATCTATTTTCACAGCAGTAGTGGCATTTGTGACTTCCTTCATGTCATTTTTCATAGGTGATTTTTCTCCAGGTTTGGCACATTCTCTTTGGGTTTCTGGGGGGTCACTATTTCTTCTTTCTTTACTGGCTCCTCTTTCAGGATTATTTACCCGTTTTCTTTCTAGTCGGACACGGTTTATTGGAGTTCAATTATCTAGGGCCGAAGCTTCTAGAAATTGGTCATGTACGTTAATCGGAGTTGCATTAATTATATTTGGATTGATAGATGATCCGATACGTATTCGTTATGAAGTTACAGATAGTTCTCTAATTGTTTCTGGTGTATTCATGTTACTGGGCGGGGTGTTGATATTTTCTACTTCAGACCCTATTGTCATTCGTCAATTATTGACAGTAATTGGGCGAATCGAACCTAATTTTTCTGCAGTTGTATCTCTTTCTATTGCTTATCCGCAATCTCGTCCTGTCCGTTCTGCAGTATCAATGGGAATGTATAGCATAGTAATTTTTGCTTTAATCGCATTATCTGGCTATAGTACGATGTTTGCGAGTTATGTTTCAGATATTGGTGAAAATTCTAGAGGAGAATATGATATTCTAATTACTGGTTCAGGACAGGATTTGGATATATCTCCATTAGAGGCGTGGAGCGCGAATGATCTTCAACGAAATGGCATAGAATCTCTGGTGGTTATGGATATTGGACTATGTATCATCAGTGGTGGAAAAATGAATGCAACATATTCTCCAATACGCAATATTCCGCAGAGTTTTATTGAAAATGGAGTCTTATCATTATCCGATTGGGATCAATCGTTAGGAAAAACTTCCTCCGAGATTTGGGAAGCGGTATTCAATAATCCTAATTTGGCGATTGTTGATGCTTCAATTGGTCTTGAAACTTACACTTTGTTGGGGGCACTACCTCTAGAAGGCGGAGGTATGTCTCCTGGGTCTACATTAGAAATTAGAGACCCAAACCGTCCTTTGATTCAATCAAATCTTCGTATTGCAGGGGTACTTACTGAGGATTCATCCTTGCTATTACCTGGTGTTTTTGTATCTTCAATTACTTTCTCGTCTATGGTGAAATCCTCTTCAAATATGGTTTGGGCGGATGTTTTAGATGATGCAAATGTAATAGATGTTGGTTCAAATCTTCAATTAGAATTTGGTGCTGATGGAGCAAATGTGTTGATAGTCGACGAATTGTTTGATCAAATTGGTTTGATTCTTGTGTCATTATTAGGTTTACTTCGCGTTTTCTTGGCTTTGGGACTATTCATTGGAGTAACTGGTTTAGCAGTTGTTACAGCTAGAAGTATCAATGAAAGGAGTGAACAAATCGGAGTAATGAGGGCCATAGGGATGCAAAGAGGCAAAATCATCTCATCAATTCTTTTAGAAGTGGGTTGGATTAGCGGCCTCGGCATAATTAATGGTTTAATTGCCGGAATTATCTTCTATCGCCTATTATTCAATACTTATGTTAGAGATTATGGCACATCATTCGTCATTCCTTGGTTTGAGTTTATTTCAATAATCCTATTTTCTTTATTCATGACACTGGCTGCTGTTTTTGTTCCTGTTAAAAAAGGAGCAACAATTTCTCCTTCCAATGCAATGAAATCATTTTGATGAACAAAAAATGTTAACAAATCAAATGCACTAATCCGGCCTACGTGTATTTTTTGACCCCCTTTTTTTAACATTTTACCCCAATTTATTATATAGAGATGATATTCGTAACGTAAGTGACCGACTGGAGGTCATGACCTATGAAGAAGACGCTATCGTTGATTATGATTGCAATGATGATTGCCAGCACGATGCTTTACATCGTGCCGGAAGAATTGAACGCCGAACTAGCACAATCCGATGCCGGACGTGCTGCAGGAGATGAAGTAAAACTGCATGACGTAACTTCTCCGAGAGAGTCCTATACGGACGCATTCTCGGGAGAAGTTCGAAACCAGATTGATGCTGGAACAGATGTGCCGTTTATTGTTGTCGTGAAAAACGATGGAACTAACGACCTCTTGAACTTGAATGTCAGAGTTCAAGTTTCAACTGGGACAGGTGCTGCACAACAGACCATCCTAGATGTTAGTGACCAGGTAATTTGCCCTGCGATCGCCGGATGTCCTTATGCGAGTCTTGCAGCAGGAGATTACCTTGCTAACGGTGCATACACTGTTAAGGCTGCTAGTGGAGCAGATTTGCTATGGAATCCTAGTATTGCAGGTTCATACCAAGTCAAGGTATCCCTAGAAGGATTCGGCGACCAAGATACTGACCTAACCAACAACGAACTCACATATTCTGTTTCTGTTGTTGATTGGAATGATATCTCTGTCGAGATTTGTTGGGTTGATGGTGACGATTGCTATGCTGATGATTCAGCAGCACGCAGTCAGGCCGTAGAGGCAGGTTCCTCTTCTCAATACCGAATCACTATGACTCCTGGTGGAAGCGTAGCAGATTGGGAAGCTCGTTCTGTTAGTGTAACAGTTGATTTTACTGGATCTTATGATGACTCCATGTCAACCATCGATGATGGAACTGGAAACCAAGTCACAATCTCATCTCTTACTGGAGCATCCAATACCTATATCATGGGCACTCCAACTGATGTTGAAGTTTGGCGAAACGTATCAGATGTTGAACAGACATCAAACAATGGTGCTTATCCAAATCCATGTGCCGCTGAAGATAACCCCTGCACCCAGTCACGCAGTATTTCTTCAAATGGTACCTCATATACTATTGATGGGTACATGACTCCAGACACTGCTTCTACTTCTGGCTTTGCAGCATTCAGCGTCTCTGCTCAGTTTGATAGTCACGTAGTATACATTGGAGAATCATTAGATGAAAGCGGTGGAAGCCAAGGAGGAACTGGCCAAAACCAAGGTGGAAATGAAGGCGGAGAAACCACGATAAATTACGAGTCAACAATTTCTACTGATGCTCGTGCAGGAAATAACTTCGATTCCATTACTGGTACATTCGGTGTATTCCATAACATCCGTATGGAGTCACTAACAATTGGTGATGATGGGATATTCGGCGGAATCGTAAACGTTGGACAGCAGTGGGTAAAGGGAACTGTGGTTCACGATGGTAGTGACCGAACAAATACCTATGATTGGAACATGACCTTTGAGGTAGAAAACTCAGATGGTACTACTCAGGTTTACGATGCAAATAGTTGCACTGAGATGCCCGGTCAAGATTCCTACCCTCACAAGTTGTTGGGAGAAGATGACACAGGAAACAATCTAGCAAATGTCGAAGGTGTTGCGTGTGTTCAAGTACAGATTTTCCCAGGAGATCAAACCATTCGTGCTACTGCTAACTTCCTTGAGTCGGGACTTTCTGAGTTGACAGCTTCTGACAACCTTAAGGCAACTCAAGTTGAAGGTATCAACGATATTCCAAATGTCGATATCCGTGTAGGGGACTTACTAAATGACCCTCCAGTTGTTGGCGATGGATTGTCATTCGAAGCTCGTGCCTCGGACACTGAAACTGAAGACCCAGGTATGCTAATGTACAATTGGGAAATTAGCGGAGGTCTTCGTTCTGCTCCTGATGCAGATACATGTCAGAGCGGACCTGGAATGGGCATGTGTACACTTCCATTTACTGACACACAATGGCTTGGACAAAATACAGTAAAGGTCACAGTTTGTGATACATTCAATGCTTGTGCAACCGATACTGAGATGATGATGATGTGGAACATGTTGATGGCTTCTGGTGGAGACACTAACCCTGACTGGGCTGTGGATTACAGTCTAACATTCAATGGTGGAATGGGTCACAATTTATCTTTCGTTACTGGAGAAGCGATTCAGGATGCAACTCTTGGTTCTCTTAGCGGCCTTTATGATTCAGTGGTTGCTTTTGATGTAACAGAAGGAAATGGTCCTGATGGAAATCCTACTCCATACCTTGACTTCAGCCCAGCTGATGTTGCTGGAGAATCTTTGTCTGTTACTTTCGCTGGAGATGTGGCGAATGACTACACTCTTTGGTGGGCTGGTTCGACTGGCTGGCAACAAATGAGTACTACAAAGACTGCTGCTGAAGGTGGCGGAGTAACTCTCAGTTGGTCGCAACCTGGAGATATTGGTAACCTAAGGGCGACCAATTATGCTGTGTTCCAAGCATCCGCTGATAGCGGCACTCCTCCTTCAACGGGTGTACAGTGTGATGGAGTTACTTTGGGTGCTGCAGGTCAAATGACAATCAAGTGGACCTATGAGGATGAATCTCTACTCAATGAGGTAGAAGATCGTCCTAAGATCTATGTTGATGACGTATATGATAAGACCATGCCATCCGTATCTGATAAGATGACAACGATTACAGGTACTCATGGAACTTCATACAAGGTAGAAGTCAAGTTGGAGAATGGTAACGGGGCAAACAGTGTATCGTGTACTCACAATGCTATCGTTGCTGATGGAGCAGTAGATCCTTCACCTAGTGTATCTGGAATGACTGCAACAGTTTCTGCTTCAGACATTGCTCTAAATTGGGATGCTGCTGATACTGGTGATGTAGATCATTGGATGGTTTGCTGGTCTGTAGGTTATGATTTCGAAGCATCAGACTTCGATGGATTGACCTGTCAAGAGATGACTGATGCTGCAACTTCTTTGACTCTCTCGAAGGAGATTGTTTGTTCAGGCACTTGTGCTGGTGAATACTTCTTTGCAGCAGCAGGTGTTGATGCAAATGGTAACGCAGACAGTTCAGCTGCTCAAGCTAAGGTAGACCTCTCTGAGACAGTGGTAGATCCAGGTGTAACTCCAGGTCAGAACAATGAGGAAGTTGAGGCTGGAATACCACAGAGTGCCATGATGGCAATTGTAGCTGTGGTTGTAATAGCAGTCATTGCCGGAGCGGTCATCTTGACCCGAGGCGGTGGCGAAGGCGACGATGAGTTCGATTACTGATTGTAATTGACTCAGGGTCAGCCGCACCCAGTGCGGCTGATCCATCGCCAATGTTATTTTTTCACCCTCAGTTTTTTTACGATTTGTCGTATTAGTTGGTCTGAAATTATTCTTAATTGCGCTCAGTATTCGTTTTTTTATTGGTGTATTTTACATCTTTATTGAGAATTAGATTGTTACAAATTTTGTGTACTATTTCAGAAATCGTGTTTTTTAATATCTTCAATTTAAGTCCAAAATAAGTGATTTACGTATGTGTTTCAAATTAAATGCACCCATATAGTTATAGGGAAAATAGAGCCTCATGCGGATTGCATACAGTGGGGTATGTAAAATGATGACGAAGAAAAACATGACTGCAAGCATTGGATGGCTAGTACTAACGCTATTGATGCTAGGAATGAGTTGGAGCGCTGCAGTATCTCCAGCCGCTGACGTGGCTGTGGATTCTGATGAGGTCGGGACTGTCGAAGAGACATTCGATCCATTAGCGCTACCTGAGAACGACGTGCCTGTTGGCCAGCAAGGGTATGACCCTTCGGCTGAGCTAATTGGTAGCCGGACCGAGTCGGCCAAGACCTATCTCGGCGAGGATGGAGAACGGGTGACGCTACTTTCAGCTGGCCCTGTCCATTATCTTGAAGATGGGTCCTGGGAAGACATCGATCTGAATATGGTTTCCACCGCCGATGGTTGGGAAGTCACAAAGAACACCTTTGAGACACAATTCTCTGCCAATACAGGGGAAGGAATATCAGTACAGGTCCATCCAAATGTGGATCCAATCCGCTTCGGTGTCAACCCAATTCCGATGTTCTTCATGGGTGAAGATTTCAACCCAATGCCGTACATGGATACTCCTTCCCAAGAGGGAATTGAGCCTGGTGCAAACGTTATTCGATATCCTCTAACAGATAATGCAGAGGTCGATTATCAGGTTTCCCAGATTGGAGTCAAGCAGACTCTTAACTTAAGAGATATGCCTACCGTTCCTGATGGATTTGAGGGGCACTTCGGTCTTCAAGAGACTATGATTCTCCCTAGCGGTTATGCTCTATACATAGGAGATGCAATGATTGAGGATGCCAAGTTGGTTACTACCAACGAATCCATTGACATCAGAAATATCGAGACAGGAGAGCGCATTGCTGTTCTAGAACGTCCATTGATGTTTGATATGGCAACAGGAGATAGCGAAAATCCTGATGGATATTTGGGTCTCTATGTGATCCGTGCATTCGGCGAAGTAATTGAAATTGCAACAGTCGTTGATACTGAGTGGTTGTTGGCTGATGAGCGCGCTTACCCAGTGCAAATCGATCCGTCTCTTAGTGTCCGTGACCAGCGCACCGGTTATGCGTACTACTATCGTTACACCTCATGGTGGGGTTCCACTACCTACGAGCGTGCATATGGTACGAACTATTGGAACAGCATGGTTACCTGCAGAGGCCGAGCAAGTTCACAATCTTGTACTACCAGTAGTTCATACAGTTGGTACTACCGATACACATGGTATCGTTTCGATGTGGCAAATGCTCTTCCCACTGGAGCAACAGTAACAGATACAGATTTCGTCTCCCACGTAGGACGATATCGAAGTGGTTCAGCTAATTTCCAAGCAGTTGTTGTGAAGTCTGGTACGTCTCAGAGTTCCAACATGATTGATGCGAGTTCTTACTTATACAGTTCCGGACGTTATCTCACTTCTTACATCCGAAACAGTCCTGCTTCGAGTTCTACAACAACTCTGAGCGATCCAAGTTACTATTGGTACGGATTCAATTCTCGAACTATCAGTTTAAACACAAATGGTGTAAACGATGTTCAAGATGCTGTTGACGGTAATGGAGCAGGTTCTTCTGGTAACATTTTGACACTTGCTCTTAGAAACACTGGTAACGAACCATTCTGGTATTGGTGTGGACATACCACTTACTCTTACTGTAACACTGCTAGTGAATTGCCTAAGTTGGCAATTACCTACACCGGTGGTTCTGACACCGCTCCTCCAGTTGCTGACTTTGCTCCTTACACTGGAGTAACCAGCTATCGAGAAGATGCTAGAACATTCTACATCGGACTTGTAGATGGTAGTGGCGTAGACACAACCAGTTCCCAAGGACCTCGATTGTACTACCGTGTTAACAACGGTTCTTACAGCCAAGTCGCAGCTACAGGAATCGGAACTTGTGTTGCAGGTGCAACCTGTAACTTCAAGGCTCAGATTCCAGCAGTAAACTTGGGAGATTATGTCCAGTACTTCTGGGCATATAGGGATCTTTCGACCACTGGTGCTACTGGTGGAAACACAGGAACTACACCGGCAGGCGGTACTGGAACTCCAGCATCGATTAATGCTGGTGCAATTACTCCATACAATTACTTCGTACAAGATGTCGAAGATGCAACTGCAGGAGTGAAGAAGTCTCAGATCAAGGTTGATGGACAAAGTAACTATTTCTACTACCAAGCAAGACAATTCTATTCCTACCAAGTTACAATGTGGGAGAACAACTACGAGTACATGATTGAACTCGACACAAGTTCTTGTGGAACTGGTGCTAACTCCTGTTTCAAGACGAGTGGTTTGACTTGGAACGGCAAGTACATCGGTACTGCCGCAAATACCTACACTACTTCTGGTTCGGTAACCGCTAAGGTTGCCAGCATTCCTGGTATTACCTTCGCAGCTGACGATGGACCTGGAATGAACCTGATGTACTATTGGGACACCACAACAGCTACAATGGGAGTATTGGGATTAGGTACTGCAACGGACATCGAGGAACCAGTTAGTGGAGGAACCACCTACACTGGATTGGCATCAGGTAACACTGACGATGGATATGTTCGCGTAGCAATTCCTCCAGATTACACTGGTAATTTTGGAGGAATACCTCTGAACGGTACCACTAGTCCTTACTATTCTAGTTCTGCTAGAAACTTGGCTTGTGTAGGTTCAAACGGTTACTTCTACTTTGTTCGAGGTAACCCTGCTTACTGTACTACTTGGTACTCAACCAGTTACAAGTTCAATGGATTCAATGTCGGTGCTACTGACACTCGTTTCAACAGTGCAGGATTTACAATTACTGCAAAGGCTAGCAACATCCGTCCAACACCAGACGTTTGGGCTCCAGTCCCAGATCATTCTGGTTTAATGGATTCATACACAGACGAAGATCGAACAGTCAAGTTTGAGATGACCGATGCTGGTGACCCACCTTCGGGTGTCAATATCACTTCTGGAACTGATGCTAATGGTGACCTATATCGTCCATTCCTAAAGTATCGTGTAAACGATCTTGTTAACGGAACGGGATGGTCTTCTTGGTCCGTTCGTGCCTTGACTCCTAGTGGTGGATTCACTGCTTGTGAGTTGGCAACTTGTGATTGGTCAGCAACAATTCCTGGCGCCGAGCGTGGAAACACGGTTGAATATACTATTCATGCTCGTGATAATGTAGGAAACATGTTGAACAGCACTGCTTATTCCTATGATTTGGTCACACCGACGAAGGTTATGACCATTGAGTGGCACGACCAGAATTGTGGATTCGGTCAACAGTATGCATGTAGTTGGCAGGTTAAGTTGTACGACGTATCCAATGAGATCGAGTTCCATTATGATACTGGAAGTAACATGTATTACGACTATGAAACAGTTGGATACCAAGCTCCGAATGGTGCAGAAGGTGAAACAATTCTAACTCGTGGAAATGGATATCAGAGTGGGTACACTCCATCTCGATGGACAAACAACTACCGTATTGCAACCGATGGTAGTTCCCACGCATACGAATCGTTCACTGCTGGAATGACTGAGTTGTTCAATTACGATGAAGTCTTTACTGGTACTTCTAACGGTCGCCCGTACACGTACTATTGTACTCGCTACTGGAGCAGCTACAGAAACCAGTGCAGTGAAGTTATTGACATACCTGCTGGATTCGATTTCGAATACTTCGGAAACACATACAGTGGAAACAGTAGCCACAAGATCCATGCAATCAGGCATGGAGCTATGCAGTTCTCCACAAGTTCATCCAGCAATTCTGCTCAGATGATGTTCTACGGTTGGGGCAGTACTATGCCTGGTCTCCCGTCAACTAGTAGTTATGTGAACAACGTAGATTTGGCTCCATGGTGGGGTTACTATGCATCGTACTATTGTTACTACAACAATAACAACGAGTGTTCAATCAGAACCAAGACGATTCCATTCAATGGAGCAGGTACTGATGTTTCTGCAGATATCAATACGCCTACCATTTGGGATCTAGAGATGAGCCCGATTCGAGTGACTCCTTCGAGTGGTGACTACATCACTGTAAATGCGGACCTAACAATCGAGTCAGGTGTAACTGTTGAGATTGCAGAAGGTAAAGGAATTCTGTTCAATGGTGCTTGTAACAAGCTCGTTGTGAATGGTACTGAAGAACTTCCAGTGAATATCACTGACTTGGGTACTACCTCTGCGAAGGCATTGGGTATGGCATTCACTAACGGATGTACTACTTCTGGTGGTACAGATGAACGCCATGAGTTCTATCATACGAACTTCGAGAACATGTCGATTGCAATTAGTGCAGGTAGCGCATGGGGCTCTACTCCTCGTTACAACGGTAACGTCGGTGATTTCGTAATGGAAGACATGACCTTCGATAATGTTGACAAGGCAATTAGCCATGGCAGCGGTCAAGGTACAAGTTTCACCATGGAGAACTTCGCTATCTCTAATGCAGCAGATGCTTGTATGGATCTCCCAGAGGATTCAATCGTCGATCTCCGTTTCGGAACAATGGACGAGTGTAACACCAACTGGAACGATTGGGGTGGTGCTGTAATCAGCTATCCTGGTTCTAATGGTGGTTCTCTAACAATGGAGAACGTAACCATCACTGATTCTCGTTCTAACGGAATTAGCGTTGATTACGATGATGTTTGGCTCAGTAACGTTTCACTGACTATACCTGATCTTACTAATGATGCAGGTCGACCAGGTTCCGGTTGGAGCCCAGATGGTGGAATTTATCATGATGCAGATTCATCATCTGGTTCTACGTTCTATGGTTATGGCCTAACTCTAGAAGGGTACTACAGAGGTGTGTATACTCAGGCAACTGATTCAGTACATATGGAAGAGATATCCGGAACTGGAATGGAAGGATTCATTTCAGTAATTCCTGCTGGACCTTCCTCCTCTGTAACTGGTGCAACTGGTGAAGATGCCTTCTTTGACTCCATTACCATGAGCGGTAGCAGCAACTCAGATAGTCAACTATACCTAGAAAGGACTCGTCCTGATTCAATCAATGACGTTTCGTTTACTACAACAGGTACTGGACCTGGATTGTACCTTGCAGGCAATTCACCGGATTCCGGATCAGTTTCTGTAACTGATTTCGAAGGCGCCCATATGCGCGTCGTTGGATGTGGTTGGAATGTCGTTGCAACTGATGTTTCCATTGATACTGACAACACAGGTGTAATCTCGAATTGTGCATCTTCGTCCTCTTCGAACACTGTTACTGTCGGTGTATTCGATATGGATTATACAGGAAGCAGTTCAACAATAGGTGCATCCTATGCTCAGAACTCAAGGCTAACATTGGCTGACGGTACCATTGATTCAGACTTCGCGAACATTGGTTCTGCTGGATTGGACGGTTCTGCACGAATGATTGGTATCACTTACGGTACCACTGAGTGTGTAACTTCGACTTCAGCTTACTCCTTGACAACCTGCCCAGCAGAAGTTCTTCATCCAAACGGTGAAGCATTTGTTGGTGGCATGGCAACTGTCGGAGTATACCGTGTGATTAACCAAGTTCCAACATACGTTGCAGATCACAGAGTGACCACAACAACTGTCGAGACATCAGGAACATGTCCTGATGTTGCAAGCACAGGTTCCTGTACTGTAACAGATGTGGCAGTTGTGGGAAGTACCTCCACTGATGGCAGTGGTGTTGCAGATGCATGGCTCATTACTAACCGTCTAGGGTACTCAACATCTGGAACCACTGTTACCAACACATACGATGATCATTCGTTCAACATTGGTGGTGGTGCAGGTCAGAACACTACTACCCCTGCGGACGTATGGTACACTTCCAATTACAATACAGCAGGACATGACCTGCCTTTGACTGTTGGAGAGCGTGCTGACTTCCAGTTGGAAGCTTACCCAATGGATTGGAATGGTGCAGCAAAGGATTGTTCTTGGTTATCTACCAACGATTCTGCTTCATTGACGAATGGATTCTATACCTATACCTTACAGATTATTACATTGTCCACTGACTTGGTCTTGGATGGATGTGACCTACATCTGAATGGTACAAAGTTCAGTGTGAACTCATCGGCTACCAATAGCCCAACAATCACTCTGAGAAATGGTGCAAACATCCACCTAACTGGTGGCGTGGCATCTGGTGGTGTAGATGGATTCATCAAGAGTGTAACCAGTCTGTATGGATGGCGCATGAACATTGAGAGTGGAGAACTTTCAATGGATCATTCTTACATCCGTGACATGCATCAAGACCCTACTACAAATAGTGGTCTATTGCTTGGTTCAGGTGCTACATTAACAATGGAGAATGGTTCCTATGCTGTTGGTTCCTATGCCACAAGTCCAACCATGGCTACAATCAAGGTCAATGGTGGAAAGTTGGTGATGGATGACTCTAAGGTCAGCAACAATCAACAGACTGGTGTAGGTGTTCATCTTGAGCAGACATCTTCGTCTAACCTCGCTGACATCACAATCGAGAATGCAGCTACAGGTCTTGTAATCAGAAATGGTGCTCCAACTGTAACTGACTTTACTTTGTCAAACAACGATGTTGGTGTAGAGAACTATGGTGGAATGGCATTGCCGACCATCTACAGATCTCCTCTACTTCAGGGGCAGTCAGGATGGCAAACGCATGAAATTGATATCACGAACTTTGCAAAGGAAGATGATGTTGTTCAGATGGCTTTCAATTCAGTATATGCAGGTGGAAATGCTCACCCGTACAATTACTACTCAAGCCATTACTACATGATTTACGATAGGATGCGAATCTACGCTGATACTGGAGATGGCAATGGTCTACAATTGATTGACTACGGTCATAGCATGGCTTTGAACACTGATTCGGATACCAGTTATCCAGAGCCTCCAGTTTGGGATTGTAACGCATATGGTTACCAATACAACCCTGGTGGATCTTATCAGTACGCATATTATTGGTACATGTTGAACTATGGGCCAAGTCAGTTGGCACAGAATGGGTCAACCAATAACCCTCCTCTGAACTTCGGTTTCAGGATGACTGAAACTCCTGGTCTAACTACTAGCACTAACTACTATCCTTACCACTTCTGGGCGGGTTACTGGCCGAGTATTTTCTCCTCTGCCTACCCTCGATCACCTGAGCAACTATCTGGCGGTTCTGGTGGAATGTGGGGATACTACGGTGTCTGTATGGATTACGCGTACCGCTTCGGTACACCTAACCCATCTGGATGGAAGATTGAATTCCCTCCAATCAGCACACCTGGTGACGCGTACACTGAAGTTGTTCTGAAGATGGATGTATATCACAACAGAAACAACTACTTCCAGGACAGACTTGACTTCCTAACTCGTGGTGGTACTTCTGCTACCTCAATGGGTGACTGGCAACGAGAGTTTGGTGTGGCAAGTTTAACCAATGGTCAGATTACTGGTAGTGATACTGGTGTGAAGATTTCTGGTGCCAATGCTGCAGGGTCCTATGATGGTCTAAACATTGTAGATCCAGCCAATGAAGGTGTATTGGTGGATGGATCTAGCAACATCGTATTCAATGACATTACTGTCGCCGATGGACGTTATGGAGCTAGAATGACTTCCTCTGCATCTGGAAAGATGACCATGACAAACGCTGACTTCGATAATCAAAGTCAGAGCGGTCTTGTTCTAACTGGTGATGCAGGTCTTGTATTCTCCGGAGAAATCAATGCATCTGCTACTTCTGCAATTCACGTGACATCCAGTTCTGATACAGATTGGGTATTCAATGACCTGACCATTAAGAATTCAGGTACTGGATTAGAGCATGATGGTGATGGAAATGTCAGAATGATAGACTCTACTTTCGAGATAAATACCAATGATATCACAATCGATGATGGTTCTGTTACCTTTGTTGAAGGAGATATTGGAACAGGTTCTGGAGTATTGGTCAATGGAGGCGGTGTGTTTACTCGTGCTCGTTTCTATGATGTAACTCTAGAGGCTGATTCATCTTCTGTATCAAATGCTCGAATGAAGTTGATTGATGCTAACGGACGCGCTGTCGATGAAGGCAAGTCAGATTCATCTGGTCTGATTGATAATCTTGAGTTCATCACTTACACAATCGATGCAAGTGGAATGAACAACATGAACCTCGCTGGAATGAGAGTAGCATCAGTCTATCTTCATGCAGGATCTGGAGCCTCAAGTCAGCAAACCGAATTCCGTTATGCCCTTGAAACTGTTACATTAACAGATTCTCCTGGAAACGCAGATACGGTTGACATGGCTGATAAAATTGATGCTCATGTGTGTTATCGTTACAACTCAAACTACGGTCTTAACCGTTGTAATAGTGGAGTTGGATATAGTGGTACTGCCACTTTGTCAAGTGGTCTTGTACAATACGATGCGTACTATGCAATGAGTGGCGAGCAAAACAACAAGGCGATTTTGATGGATAACTCGTACAACTACATGGCAGCATCTACTCAGACGTACTTCAACAACTCGATTATCTTCACAACTGGTTACAATACCGATAACCTTGCGTCGATTCGAACACAGTACCCGTACACACAGAAGATCAACATGGACAACACCATAGTGATTGGAATTGGTGCAACTGGAAACAATGATCCAGGTGGATTCTATCTAGGATATTCGGGAACATCGAACTATGCTGCTTGGAACGTTAACAACTCTGAACTTGTTGGACTTGCATCTGTTGGTTCAGGACGTGGTTACTATGGAGCTCCTTCTGAGTTTACTATTACAAACAGTACATTAGCGCACTACACGCCTCCAGAGAAGACCAGTAGTTTCTACTATCGTCAGATTTGTGTCACGACTGCAGGTATTGCAAATGCATTAGTCGAGAACAACGAATTCTTCGATTGTGATGCTGGTGTCATGGTTCCTTACAACTACTACGCGTACAGTACGTACTACAGTGGTCAGGGAACTGATGATTTGATTGTTAGAGACAATACGTTTACTGACACTGGTTCAATGGGACTGTGGATGTATCTGAACACTAAGTCTGATGATATCCTCTTTGAGGGTAATACCATTACAGGTAGTACATCGCCATCGTATGGTGTGTATATTCAGGACCAAACCACTAACTCTATCGATGTGAAGGATAACGATATCAAGGCAGATATCGGATTCTATTCACGTAACGGTAAGCAGTGGGACGTTACTGGAAACACATTCCGCGGTATTGGAGATGCTTCCTACCCAGGTGTATACACTCAGTCTGGTTGGGGAACCATTGTTGACAACACATTAATCGATGCCGATGGTGGAATTTCAGTCTACAACGTATTGGGTGCAAATGATGTTGAGATCGATGATAACTCTGTTGAGTTCACATCCGGTCGTGTACCAACCAGTGCAATGGGAATACAGGTTTCAAACTGTGGAACTAATTCTGAAATTATCATGAGTGGAAACGATGTCGAGGTTATCTCGAATGCTCTTGTGGTAAACGGATGTACAGTCATTGATGATGGAAGTTCATTCACCAGTCTGGGTGGAGCTGCACCTCGTGTACATGGAGTTGATATCAGAGCATCTGTGTTCTCTCCACAGAATATTAGCATCAATCTTGGTGATACTGTTCGATGGCACGCGATAGAGTACAACTCAGATCCGAATAACTACATGCATACTACCACAGAGAATACTACTGGTAACCCACTTTGGGACAGTGGATCAATGAATAACGGGACATATTTCTCCCATACATTCAATCAGGCTGGTACTTACAATTATCATTGTTCAAACCATCCAAATATGTATGGAACAGTAGTAGTCAGTTCTTCTTCTGGACCATCACTTGCATCTGTAGGAATTAATGTTGCAGGTTCTGGTGACGATGTTTCATTGTCTAATACTTCGATTAGTGGATTCGGAATTGGAATTGAAATGAGTGGCGGAGATTTGTACCTAGGCGGTACTCCTCAAGCCCGTTCAGGTTCCGGTGCTCTAATTGTCGCTGACAGTGCGGGTATCAAAGCAGAAGATGTGGATGTTACCATCAATGGTGCATCCATCGAGGTCGATGATACAACTGGTGTAGCTGTAGATGCGGTTAGCACTGGTGGAACTACCCTCCTTGACATCACAGACTTGTCAACAGATGGTGGAACCGGTGTTCTAGCAGATGGTCACAAGTTGTTCCGCTGGAATGGTGGTACTAGTGCATCAGACACAACTCTGAAGACACTCAATGCTGCTTCTGGTTCAATCGAGAACATGACCTGGCCGAACACTGATACTCAGATTAACGCAGGTCCATTCAGTACCATTACTAGCGTTGGAAACGGTGTCTTGGACTCTAGCAAGTTGACTCTAACGACGACTTCAATTATCCATGAAGGTAACCTGTTGGATCTTGATGTTACTCACATGGGTTCAGCAGCTACTGATGTTGGTCTAGTGATTCGTTCCACTGAGGATTACACTCCTCTTGGAATACCACTGATTGCACACTCTAGAGCAGAGTACGTGAGCCCTTCATGGCGCACTCGTGCTGGTGCTACCATTGTAACAGATGGTGATATGGGTGATTGGGTTGGAGAGTACACTGCAGAAACCAACATTGCAGATGATATGATGCCAGGTGTAGTCGCTCAGAACACATCTAGTGGCGGTGGAATGAGAGTAACATGGGATTCATCCAATGTATACATCGGACTGACCGGAGTTTCATTCACTGTAACTGATGGTATGGTATACCTCGACACCGTAGCCGGTGGAAGTAGTGTTGGAGATAACTGGTACGTTAGTCACAACCTGCCGTTCCAAGCTGACTTCATGCTATTCGCTGAGGATGCAACTAGTTGGGGGCTAAAGCGTGTTACACCAACCGGTAATTGGGTTGACGTAACATCGTCCTGTACTGGAATCACATCCCACGTAGGATTTGGATACCCAGGAGTTACAACAACATGGAGTTTGAACTCTGAGTTCGCTATTCCATGGTCGTGTATCGGTTCACCAACTGAGGATGTCCGATGGCTAGCAGCTGTACAGAACGAGAACAGTGGGCACGTAGTTGCGGTATTCCCGCCACAACAGTGGGATGCAGCTAATGCTACTTCTCAGTCGTTTTACGACTTCGGTAACTTCGATCTTGGTGGAGTAGACTTGCCTGACGGTGAATTAGATGACTTCTTGCTCATCTTCCGTACCTATGCTGGAAGTACAACTCCAACTCCTGCTCGACCATACGACATTATCGTAAAGGTTCGAGATGCTGACAATGACTACTGGGATTGGGGAACCGAGACCAACGTTATGATGAGTACAAACCAGGAAGTTGAGATTGATATCTTACGTGCTAAGCCTGTGATTCAGAACCTTGTTGACGTTACCGTTGACGAAGATACTGGATTAACATCGATTAGTATGACCGACTTGGCTCAGGACTATCAGGATCAGGCAGCAACCCTAACATGGGAAGTTGTGGATTCTGCTGCCAACACGCATACGTACATTACTCCGTACACATATGCGCTGAATGGACATAGTCTAGATGTCACTACGCTACAGGATCAGTTCGGTGGTCACCGCTTGAAGGCTACAGTAACTGACAGTGATGGTTTGAACTCTACTCAGACCTTCCACTGGAACGTTACAAACGTGAACGACAAGCCGGTGATGTGTAACACTGCGCGCACTGATTGTGTATTGATGGTATATGATGGAGGATCTGCAGAGACCTTCAATATCAGAGATGAACAAGCTGTTGATGGAGCGAATGGATTCACAATCCCTCGTTCTCTTGGTAGCGTATACAACGTCTCTGGTAGTTACATCATCGATATGGCTAACGAGAACGAGCAGACGGATAACAACCCTTACCCAGTACCTCAGACATATGTTTGGAGTGCTAATGAAGGAGAATGTATTCCGTTTACAGTTGATATGGCAAGTACCACAGACTTACTATTGACGGAGAATGCTACGAACGAGGACGGTGGTTCTTGTACGATTGTCTTCGGCCTAAGTGATGGTGTGGATAGTGCTGATAATGAATCGATCACATTCATTGTTAACCCGATTAACGATGCTCCAGTAATCCCGAATTTCGACGCCTCTACTGGCACTGTAATCGAGGTTGCTAACGGTGACATCCTGTATCAGGGTGACGAGAATGATTGGTACTTTGAGCTAACTGAGGACGACACCAATGTCGACAACCTCACGTTCAATTTGGCTAACATGATGTCAGATATTGACCATGAGCAGGCAGATTATCAGTGGGAAGTAGCTAAGACAGCAATGTGTGATTACGATCATTACTTCACGATTGATTTCGATCAGGACACTGAGGACATGTCAATTACATTGATTCCGGATGCAACTACAACTGCTCCGACCAGTGAGATTGACTTCCTACAGGACGCTGATGGAGACGGTGTACGTGACGGTGGAATTCATCAGATGGTGCCGGCAAGCGGTTACTACTGCACTGTATCTCTTTGGTTGAATGATACTGCTGAAGCTCCTAGTTACATCAACTATAGTCAGGCAGGTTACGATACCTACGATCAGAGGTCGGATAGAGTAACCCTCAACATACGTGTAAACAACGTACCTGAGGCACGTCCGGATTATCACTTTGACACAGATTTCGGCTTCGACTTCGTGAATGTCGATGCAGTACTACCTGGTACCCGTGTACCATACAAGGTAGTGGTGACGAACAATGGAGATGACCCAACGCTGTACAACTATGGCCATGATGTCCAAATCCGGTTTACTGCAAACGATAACCCTGGTATCCAGCACCAAGTAACACTTGAGTGGGATAAGGGCGAGGTTCCAGGAGTAGGCGAGACAGTGACTGTTCAGGGTTACATAACAATGAACACAGCAACTGATGAGGTTGCAGCGTTCGCAGAGGTGAGGACAATTGATCCATTCACTGATGCATATGTTACTGATAACTTCCGTCGACCAGCTCTAGAAGAGTTGAACTGGGCCAATAACAACATGACCACAACCGATACGGGGGATGCTCTACCGAAGATGGTCGGTCTACGTCCTGCATCTTCAGTTGCGTCGTTTGTACCTGGACTCATGTCTGTATCATTAGTGGGTCTATTCCTAGGTCTCACTCTCTTCTCGGCCCGCCGAGATGAAGAAGAGATAGTCGAGGAGATGTCCATGGATGAGGAAGCAGTTAGCCCAGTTATTGCAACAATTCTGCTAGTAGCGATCACAGTCGTACTTTCCGGTACAATCTATGTTTGGTCGTCGTCTCTAGCAGACACATCTGGGAAGGCAGCACCAAGAGTGACAGCATTGACTGACACCTTCGTGACTTCTGATGATTCCAACGACTGGTCGTGGAAGATTACCGTGAACGGTGCTCAGAACGAACTAGCTACTCAGGCAGTGCGTGTGCAATTGGAGTGGACTGACTCGAATGGAGATCAACAGTTCCGTGATTACAACATGACAGACAAGTATGTTGGCGAGGATTCTTGTGCAAGTTATGCCACTGGTGACGCAACTGGAGATTGTGGTCTATACGGCCGTAATCCTTCCAATAGCGATGCTATGGTGACCTTCAAGGATGACATTGACTGTTCTCCTTCTGGTGACTGTACAACTGGCTTTGGTGCTGGAGATATCATCTATGTTTTGATGCATGACCCTAGCACTGGTGAGATGATTGACGGTATGGGTATTACAGTGATTTATGCACCTGGATCTCAGGCTGCTACACCATTGATGGCCTTCACCGGACAGACGAACCCACCGCGGCTCTCTGCTTGATAATATCGTACGAAGAAACGGATTGGGGACCACGGTCCCCAGTCCAATTCGGTCGATTAGACTAAGGAGACGTTAGTCTACGGTGAGTTGAATGGAATCTGTACGTGCAGTTGCCTTTGATTGCGATGGCGTCCTAGCTGATGCTGGATCTTCATGGGCAGTCATTCATTCTCATTTTGGGACTGGAGATGCAACTTTGTTGACTGCATTCTTGAATCAGGAGATTTCTGATGTTGAATTCATGCGAGATGATATCCGTCAATGGAAAGAAGTACAGTCGAAAATTCATCGAGATGAGTTGTTTAGGTGTTATTCTGGAGTTCAGTTAATGGAAGGTGCTCGAGATGTTGTTTCAGCATTGATGGATCGAGGGATTCACGTCGTAATCATATCTGCGGGGGTTGATTTGTTTGTCTCTGCCATTGCTTCAATGTTGAAGGTAGATGATTGGGCGGCTAACGGTTTTGCTTATGATGATGAAGGGTATCTAATGGATGATGGAGTATGTCGAGTCCCTGCATGGAATAAAGGAGAAATGATTCAGAAATTAATTCGGATTCATGGTTTCAATCCCTCTGAAGTGGTAAGTGTAGGAGATAGTAGCATGGATCTTTCTATGCATGTCCCTGGTAGTAGATTTATTGGATTTAATCCAACAAGAGAAGAAGCCCATTCAGCATTTAATTTGGCAAATGTACCTGTGGTTCCAGGTCCTAATCTCAGAGATATCTGGCCGATTATTTTCGAGGGGGAGGAGTTCCCAGAGGAGTCTTGAAAAAATGATTCGAAGAATCTTTTTTTCTCTACTTGTTATTTCTATACTATTATTTCCAGGATGTCTTGCTTCAAATCAATCGTTAGAAGTTGAAGATAATGAATCAACCATCGAGCTTGTTGTTTGGCATTCTTTTGCTGCTGAAAGTAAGGAACAAGCCACATTTGAATCAAAAATTGACCAATTTATGGCCTCTAACCCCAGTGTAGAGGTAAAAATCTCAGCAATTCCTTACACTGAAGCAGATAATCAATTCATGGTTGCAGCTCAGGGTGGAGAAGCACCAGATGTTGTACGTCTTTCTAACGATCAATTGGGTAAGATAGGCCATGTCCGTGTAGGCGGTCAACCATTACTTGAGGACCTTCGGGCACATTTGACTCCAATCGAACGATCTAAATTTGATCCTCGGGCTCTAAATGCAATGAGATATGAAGGAGATTTATTGGGAATTCCAGCGAGTCAAGATTGTCTTAGTTTACTATTCAATCCTGTTTTGTTTGATGCTGCTGGTGTTGATTATCCTGATGAAAACTGGACATTAGATGATATGTTGTTAGCTGCTTCAACATTGACCTCCGGTGATGTAAGTGGTTTGGCATTACCAGTAAAAGATCCATATTGGTGGTTTGGTTTTCAAGCAGGATTTGGGGGTTCTCTTTTTGATCAGAATGGTACGCCTTCATTGAATTCCAATGGTTCTTCAGATTCAATGGATTGGATTTTGGATTTGGAATTAGAACATGAAATAGTTCAGACTGGAACCAATAAAGAGTCTATGAAAAATCAGTTCTTGAGTTCTAAAGTAGCAATGATCATCGATGGACCGTGGAATTGGGCAACATATGAGGCTGGAAGAATTCCCCTTAAGCAAAGTGTTCTCCCTATTGTAACTGATTCTGGTGAGCGGATTTCTCCTTTGGTTACGTTCAAGGGATGGTCGGTAAGTAAGCAGTCATTGAACAAGGAGTGGTCAACAAAGTTAGCACTTTATTTATCTTCATCAGACGTCCAAAAAGAATTTGCAATCGAGACGTATACAATGCCAACAACAATTGATCTATATGACAATCCGGATATTTCTGAGAATATTGTACTTTCAGGTTTTCTTGAACAGTTAATGGAGGGAACACCTGCACCTACTACTAGGGGGATGTCCTTGGTCTATGCGCCTGTGGGCACTGCTTTCGAAAATGTGTATACTGGTGCGTTGAACTCTTCTGAAGCATTGTTACTTGCGAATGAATCTCTTCAGTCAGAATTGGAGGGGAATTAGCATGAATCGTGTATTTCTAATAGCAATATTTTCTTTTTTGCTATTGCTTCCAATATCTCACGCATCGGAGGTTACTAGTTTAGAGTCAGATGGCGACGTAGGATATCGCCAAGTTGGTTTAATGTGGTCAACAGATATTCCTTCTGAAGAAGGCACTATATTCGAGGTATGGATTAGTAATGAAACAATAATTGAGATTAGTAATGCCACAAAACATTCTCTAGTCAGAGTAGGTAATGTTTCTAATTTACTTCAGCCCGGAATCGGAGAATGGTATGATGACTGTCAATATAGTATTGGAGATGAAAATTGGAATCCAGTTTATCGGGAATTAGATGGAACAGCAGTCATACCCCCTGGGGCAATTGGAGTAAATTGCACTCTTAGTGGAATTTCTTCTGGTTTGGAGATACATATTGCAGTATTATCAATCAATCCAAGTGGTGGCTCAATTCTTTCATCTTCAATATCAAGTTCTTCTACTTCTTCTGATGAAGAAATCATTGTCATCGAAACATCTCCCTATATTTTTGCTATCGGTTCTATTGCGTTGAGTATCTTCATTTTGCTTTTTGTATTAAGATGGATGGATTATCGAGAAGGACGAACTACCTCACGTTTTGCTCATCTTTACATCGCTCCAGCAATTCTTGCTCTTTCGGTACTGACCTTCTATCCTGTTTTGTATGGAATTTGGTTGTCATTCACCAATGCGGATCAATCTCATTTAGGTGATCAATCGATTATTGGATTTGATAATTTTATCACAGTAATTTCTACTTCTGGATTTCTCAGAGTCACTGGTTTCACATTAGTTTGGTCAGTTGTCAATGTTGTAGCACATATTGGATTTGGCTTACTACTCGCTATTGCATTGAATTCAAATGATTTGAGAGGAAGAAGTGCATATCGTACTGCTCTTCTTTTACCGTGGGCAATTCCTTCTTACATCTCGGTCTTGGTTTGGAGAGGTTTGTATGAACCTACAGGAGCTTTGAATGATTTTCTAGGTACAGATCTAAATCTATTGGCTGATCCAAATGGTGCCAAAATAGTGGTAATTTTAGTCAATATTTGGTTGGGAATTCCATTCATGATGATGTCTATTTCAGGGGCTTTACAGGCATTACCAAAAGATATGTACGAAGCAGCAGAAGTTGATGGGATAAGCAATTTTTCAAGATTTAGATATCTTACTCTTCCAAATCTAAAAAGTGCCTTGGTACCTCTGTCTTTACTCGGTTTCATTTGGACCTTCAATATGTTCAATGTCATATATTTGATGACAGATGGTGGTCCAAACTTGGATTTTGATGGTCCTGGTTCTACAGATATTCTGATTACATACGTCTACGATGTTGCCTTTAGAGATGGAGCATATGGAGTAGCAGCCGCATGGTCTGTGGTGATTTTCTTGATGTTGGTAGTGTTCTCGTGGACTTACATGAAGAAGACAAATGCAACGGAGGCGGTTACATGATTAGTACCAAAACTGTAGCAACCGAAATTCATGATGATTTGGCAAGTAGGTGGTATGTGCCTGCTGAAGTAGAATCGTTAAGGAAATTATACCCAATTGTAGTGTTAATTAATTTCGTTTCACTAGGGATTTTTGTTCTTAGAAACGACTCTGAATCTATATTTTCATCTTCGATGCAAATTGTCGTTTCAATTGTAATTTTATTCTTATTATCTAAATTAGATCAAGGCCAACGATTCATTCGAGATGGCGTGATTGCAATTTCAGGACTTACTATACTATTATCCGTTCTTCAGTTTTCGTCGGGCCCTCAAATCATTATTGATTATTGGATGATGCTTTGGACAACTATACCTCCTCTTTTGGTAATTTATTCTGTTTCAAAACCGATTGTTACTTTATGGGCATCTGGGAATCAAACTGTACGTTCTGCCGAATTAGGTCTATTCAGAAATCGAAAAGTGAGCCGGATCCATGGCATGATTTTTCGCCATATTGCTCTTCTACATGCTGTTGGATTCGTCGTTCTTCCAATACTCTGGATAATCGATGTTGCAGTGTCTCCAGGTAATTCTCTTGGAGGAGATTTTTTTGATGCGATGACTCTTGAGCACTTCAATCATATTTTATCTTCAGAATCGTTTTGGATTTGGACACGTAATTCAATTATCGTATCTGTTGGAACTACATTATTGGGATTGGCATTAGCAATTCCAGCAGGATATGCATTTAGTCGTTTCAAATTCCGTGGTAGAGATTTTGCTATGTTTTCGTTTCTTCTAGTACAAATGTTCCCTGGAGTGATTATTCTGGTTCCATATTTCTTGGTAATGAAAGCACTTGGTTTGTTGAATACTTCAATAGGTCTTATTCTAGCATATTCTGTTACTGCTTTACCATTGTGTGTTTGGATGTTGAAAGGATTTTTTGATACAGTGCCAAAGGAGTTAGAGGAAGCAGCACTAGTAGATGGCTGCAATCAAAACCAAGTCTTCTGGAGAATTATTCTTCCACTTTCACTTCCGGCAGTAGCTGTAACTGCATTATTTTCATTCCTCGCTGCGTGGAATGAATTCTTGTTGGCATTGACATTCAACACAAGCGAAGAGATGTACACTTTACCTGTTGGACTAGCATCTTTAATCTCATCAACAGGTCAAGCATGGGGTGATTTCGCAGCAGCATCTCTGTTGGTAAGTTTACCTGTCGTCGTTCTATTCATTGCATTCCAGAGATTCTTAATTGAGGGATTAAGTGCAGGTGGAGTAAAGGGGTGATCTCATGGTAAATGTGAGTTTTAGACAGGTAACAAAACAATATGAAAATGGATTCACAGCAGTGAATGAATTGAATCTTGAGATTAAGGACGGAGAATTTCTTGTCCTCCTTGGTCCTTCTGGATGTGGTAAATCAACAACATTGCGGATGTTAGCAGGTTTAGAGGATGTAACTGGAGGAGAAATCAGTATTGGTGATGCGAAGGTAAACGATTTACCTCCAGGTGCAAGAGGAATTGGAATGGTATTCCAATCCTATGCATTGTATCCACATATGTCGGTAGAAGACAATCTTTCTTTTGGGTTGAAGATGATGAAGGGAGAAAATAGAAAATCCGATGAGGAGATTTCAAATTTGATAGTTGAAACTGCTGCAATGTTAGGATTGAGTGAAGAATTACAAAAGAAACCAAAGCAACTTTCTGGGGGACAGAGACAACGGGTGGCACTAGGTCGAGCCTTAATCAAGAGGCCAAGAGTCTTACTTATGGATGAACCCTTATCCAACTTAGATGCTGAATTACGTCAGCAGATGAGGACTGAGATACGTAGATTACACGATGATTTAGGGATGACAACTGTTTATGTCACTCATGATCAAATAGAAGCAATGACACTTGCAGATAGAATTGCAATTCTGAATGAAGGAGAACTTCAACAACATGGACCTCCAATGGAAGTTTACCGGAATCCCCAAAATCAGTTTATCGAAGGATTTCTATGTGCTCATCTTAATGAAATTGTAGATACAGCGAATACTTTGTTTGGAGGAGAAGAAGAATGAAGTTTAGAATAGGACTACTTCCAGTCCTGTTTTTACTTCTTTTATCTACTATGTCCCCGCTTCTTGTTTCAGCAAATTCTGACGCTCAGTCCATCATTCGTCAACGACCTTCTACTCATGATTTTTATTGGACTGGTTCAGCTACCAGTGTGGAGGTAATGGGAGAATGGGATGGATGGACAAATGGGACTCCAATGTCTGAAATTTCTTTGGGAGAATGGATTGTAAACATTGACCTTGATCCAGGAATGTATTGTTACAAATTTGTGGTAGATGGAAATTGGATAATGGATCCGATTAATCCATACCGTGGCTATTGTGGCTTTTTTGAGAATAGTATTGCAAGAGTTGCAAATGATTCTCGACCGATGTTCTCTCATTCAATAGAGAACGATACTCTCTCTGTTTATTGGCATGCAGGATCTAGTGGAGATGCTCCATTGGATACACCTGCCAGTTTATTGGGTTCAATCTGGGACCCTCAAAATTGGACTTGGTCACTCGACCTTAGTGGATTTGAGGACGGAAAACACACGATCCACATAGAGGGGTTTGATGCTTCTGGAATCCCAGCAGATGATCTTCTTCTTCCTTTTTGGATTGGTGAAGAATCCGATTTCATTTGGGAAGATGCTCTGATCTATATGGTGATGACAGATCGTTTTGTTAACGGAAACCAATCTAATGATCCTTCAGAGATTCAAGGTGTCGCTCAAGGTGCTGATTGGATGGGAGGAGATTTAGCGGGTGTCACCAACATGATTCAATCGGGGTATTTTACGAATCTTGGAGTCAACGCTTTGTGGTTAACTCCATTCAATGAAGCAGCGAATGGAACTGGCCTTGCAGCAGATGGTATCCATGAAGTTTCTGCATACCACGGATATTGGCCTGTAGAGCCACGCAGTATCGACCCTCGTCTTGGTACTCCTGAAGAATTGCATGAATTGGTTGATTCTGCACATGCTCAGGGAATCCGAGTCATGGGTGATTTCGTTGTAAATCATGTTCACGAAGATCACCCTTACCATTCTAATCATCCTGAATGGTTTAACCAAGGATGTATTTGTGGAGAGGAGAACTGTGATTGGACCGAGCATCGTCTTGATTGTCTGTTTAGGGATTATATGCCCGATTTGAATTGGAAGGATAGAAATGCCTCTGAACAAATGATTGAAGATATTCTTTGGTGGATTGAAACTTATGATTTGGATGGAGGCAGAATTGATGCTGTTAAGCATGTAGATGACCTTGCAATCACTAATCTAGCCGTTCGAATTAACGAGAGATTTGAGACTGCTGGGACAGATATCTATCTCAAGGGTGAAACAGCAATGGGTTGGTCTGGACATGACCTTGCATCAAACTCTGAACAATATGGGACAATTAACAGATACATTGGCCCCAATTCGTTAGATGGTCAAGCCGATTTCGTTCTTTACCATGCTACGTCTAATCTTGTTTTTGCGACTGGTCAGGAGGATTACATCCATCTTGACTATTGGACTGCTAGAAGTCAAGATCAGTATGTAGAAGGTTCAGTAATGGTTCCATTTGTTGGTAGTCATGACGTATCTCGTTTCTCATCACGTGCAGATCCAGGAACTGCCGATGAGTGGAATCAATGGGTAGAACAGGGCCTTCCGGGTCAACCTGGGACTGATGACCCCTATCGTGCTTCTCTTCAGGCACATGGCTGGTTATTGACCACTCCAGGGGCTCCCATGATTTACATGGGTGATGAGTACGGAGAATTTGGTGGAGCAGATCCCGATAATCGACATATGTGGCGCGATAATCAATCACTGAATGAAAGAGAAAGAAACCTCCAAGAGAATATTAGTGAACTCGGAGTTCTAAGATCTGAATTAGAATCATTACGTCGAGGAAGTTATCAATCAATTTTCAATTCTTCAGATGTAGTTGTCTATCAACGTTCAACCGGCTCTGATTCCAGTTTAATTGCTCTG
This sequence comes from Methanobacteriota archaeon, assembly GCA_002708695.1. Lineage (GTDB taxonomy): Archaea > Thermoplasmatota > Poseidoniia > Poseidoniales > Thalassarchaeaceae > MGIIb-N2. The sequence goes on from PAOZ01000016.1 coordinate 36,299, forward strand.
AATAGGGGGGCAACAAGTACCTCTATCGATATAGGGCATGGTTTCAATGATCATTCAACAGTTTTTGGTACAGGATCTCTTGAGAATGGGACAAATTTACTTCATATTTCTCCACATAGTGTTACAGTACTAACCAATGAAACGTCGTATTTTGAATCGAATATCACAACCCCTGAGCGAGACGATGGTCATTGCTTAATTGTTCAAAATTTGACAGTGAATGAAACATTATTCGTCACTCTAGAACTGACAAATATTTGTGAAAAAGGGATAAATTATCCTGGAGTAAATGCTACTGTAACTAATCCACTTGTTGAAGGGTTTTCAGGTATTTTTGAGTGGTACTATCTCATATTTGCAAATTCTACTTACAATTATTCTTGGCAATTGATTTTGAATGAAACAATTCCAAACGGTACTGAAATTACATTGAACTTTGAAGCTGCAATTCTAAATTGTGGAGAATCAGAATTCTTTTTCCACGATTGCCCTAATTCCGAATTGAATTATTCCTTTATTGTTGAATGGCCAGAACCGGAGCCAGAACCGGAGCCAGAACCGGAGCCAGAACCAGAACCGGAGCCAGAACCGGAACCGGAGCCAGAACCAGAACCAGAGCCAGAACCAGAGCCAGA
>PAOZ01000017.1 GCA_002708695.1 Methanobacteriota archaeon
TAAATGATTCAAAATTTGCTTTCAGGTTTGAAGGAATTACTGAAGTTGCACGTTATTGTGGCCCTGTACCTGCTGGAGTATTGAGAAAAATAGCACGTGAAAGAATCTTGTTGTTTGGAGATGCAGCTGCAATTTGTAAACCAACTACTGGTGGAGGTATTGGCCCCGGATTTGAACAGGTTGATCTTATGTTGCCTGATTTGTTGAAATGCTTCAAAAATAATGATTTCTCAGAAAAATCATTAACTAAGGTGTCTAAGAATATCGATGTTATTCGTAAACATCATAAAAGAGCTCGACAATTACGTGATTTATTTCTTACAGAAGTTGAAGATGAAGAATTAGATCAAATTTTCAATGTTTTTGCAAGACCTGAAGTTATTAAGATGATAAATGAATTTGGAGATATTGAGAAACCTGTGCCACTTGGTATGAAAATGATGAAGGAAATTCCAGAATTTCGGAAAATGTCAATGAAAGCTGCATGGACGCTTCTAACTGGAAATTAAAATAGACACCTTCATTCATCGTATGTATCATGGATTAACATGGGCAGAGGATTCACGGCTCTTGTACTCGTATCAATCATGTTGTTACCAGGGTGTATTGGTACCGAAGATACTGAAATTATTGAAGACGTAGAAATCGAATATACACCACCTGTTCCAGTAGTATCAATATCACCATCATCTCCGACTTCAAACGATGAAATAACTGTAACAATCCAATGGTATTCAGTAAAGGGTGGATCTCATCCATTTACGATATACCTTGACGGAAATATAGTAGCATCAGGTGTAACATCTGGTGACTTGCCCACTGGTAAAATAATTAACAAAACAACCCAAGGTGAACACACTATACTAGTAGTAGTAGGAGAAAATGATAATTCTAAACAGACTACATGGCAATTTACTACATCTCCACCTCCAATTATTTCTCCGGATATCTTTTCACCATATTATATTCAACTTGAAAATCCAGGATTTTCACCAATATTTTCTATTGAAATTGAACATCCTGATATAGATGATTGCTCAGTTATTTCAAATGTCAATGGTTCACCTGTTGATTTGGAATTTAGTAAGATATTCGGATATCTCATGAAATTTGAAGGCATTGTGGAATTCACAGAATCAACTGATTTGATTATTATGGCAGATTGTGGTAGAAATCAAATTTCAACGAAAACAATTCCAGTATTTGTTAATGATCCTGCACTGGCCGATACTGACGAAGATGGTGTTCTTGATTCCGAAGATGAATGCGATAGTACATCTGGATATACCAGTACACCTAATACCGATCATGATTCAGACGGATGTTATGATTACACAGAAGATACTGACGATGATAATGACGGCAAGTTAGATAGTGAAGACAGATGTATTCGAGGGATAATAAATTGGGATTCAAGTAATACAATTCTTGACTTTGATGGGGACGGTTGTCACGATGTTCTCGAAGATGATGACGATGATGGCGACAGTATTTTGGATGAATTCGACTCTTGTTTATCTGAATCATTTACCTCAACAGGAATAACAGATCATGATGGGGATGGTTGTAATGATACTGTTGAAGATTTAGATGATGACAATGATGGGTTCAGCGACACTATTGATGGATGTAAATTGGGAATAACCAATTGGATTTCTACAAATCTAACAGACTATGATTCAGATGGATGTCGAGATATTGATGAAGATACAGATGATGATAGTGACTCTATTCCTGATGTTGTTGATCAATGTCCATTCACTACATTGGGTTCACTTAGTGTTGATCTTAACGGATGTGATGATGATCAAAGAGATAGTGATGGAGATGGACTAGTTGATTCAGAAGATGCATGTAGAGATACTCCCATTCAGTATATATCTCAGATTAATGAAGACGGATGCGCCGATATTGACTCCGACGGTGTTTATTCAAATGTTGATTCATGCCCTAATAGCCCTACACGATGGACTATTGATGAATTTGGTTGCGCAATTATTCAAAACACAGTTGATTGGAATACCGGTCCATACCAAGCTAATGCATTTGGAACTGCGGGAGATTTTTCAATATCAACTACAACCGGAACATACAGTTTTTCTTCATCTTGGACTGGTGAAAATACTCATTTGTTTATCTTTAATTACAAATCTAGTTCATACATGTCTAATCTTTGGAATCAAGATGTAGGTCAATTGTTAGCAAATTCTCCTGATAATGTAATTATTGTGTTCGGTTCATTTGATAGTGACTTTGCTTCGGATATTAGTTCAATGGAGAATAGAGTTCAGAATTGGTTATCTAATCAGAATCAAGATGTTCAGAATTCATGGAATGGTAGAATACTATTCATGGACCAAAGAGCAAGTTCTTCATCAGGTAGTTTAGGAGATATTATCAATGAATGGAGTACATTTTACTATGGCATTGATAGATTCCAACGATGGAGGCAAATAGGTAATCTACTTGATTGGAGTCAGGGCAACAGCTGTTGTTACAAATTCCATTATATTGGTAATGAGCCGAAAATGTGGAATGCGGAATTTATTACTCAACTTCGCCCCTTAGACCCAGGTATTACAACTGTTCAAGTTTGGTCGGGAGAACGTCATCAAGGTGGTTGGGGCTCAGGATATTCGTCATACATGAATGCCTCATTGCCCGACGCTATCACTATGGAACAATTCGATACTCTAGAAGTACATCATGAGCATCGTTGTACTGATAGACGTGATCGCTATGGCATTGATGACGATGGTGATGGTTCTGCTGATCGATATAGTGGGTGCCATGAATGGGACCGTCTTCAAAGAATGAGTCTATGTGATAACACAACCACAAACTCATGCGGGACAGAAGTAGTCCGTTACATCACAACATATGGTCGTGAAGGACAGTGGACAACTGATATCTCACCATACCTATTCATGTTCCTTGACGGGGGAGATCGTCGATTCAAATATTCAGGAGCTGAAGGAGGTAATCTTGTAATTACTCTGATGTTCTCTACATGGGGTGAAGATGATTCACGCCCAGTAAGAGGTGAGTTAGCATTCAATATTAATAATGTTAAATTCAATTCAAACTACAACAATGAATCAACACATGACCGACGACATGATGTTGACAGTAATTCGTGGCATTCAGTAAGCATAGTTGCCGCAATTACAGGACATGGTTTCGGTGTTGACCCTAACAATTGTGCTGAATTCTGTAATCATGAACATCGATATTCAATGAATGGTTATGATGTAACAGAGGATCACCCAATGGCAGGAAATTCCAGTGTAAATTCAGATAGAGAAGGTTGTACTAAAACGACTGGTGAGGGAACGGTTGCAAATCAATTCGGAAGTTGGCCATATGGGCGTGCAGGATGGTGTGCTGGTCAAGATGTTAAATTGTGGATCTTTGATATCACTCATTGGATAAATCCTACTGGCACTAATGAATTATTGTATCAGGGTCTCTTTGATGGTGCCCAATATCAAGAGACTTCGACCAACCCATACATTGTGGGAACAGTATGGATTGTCTATGAACACAATGTGACAAATCAAAATTCTGGAGTATTCAAATCAGACTATTCATCAGTAGATAATCAAGGTATGATTACTGCAAATCCTGATATGAGTAATTATGCTTCGATTAGGACTTAATTGGAACAGGTGTTAGCATTTCTTCATATTCGCATAACGAAGTTTCAAGGTGATTATAGTCACTATCTCTCTTAACAGGTATGAATCCACACCTAGAAATTGCTCTCTGTAATTCTGATTCACTTGCTAATACTTTGGTTGTTCCCGATGCACTAACAACGTTTTCTTCCATCATAGTAGAACCGATATCGTCAGCACCTGATTCAAGGGCAATTTGAGCCACATCAATACCCATTGTCGGCCATGAAGCTTGGATATGAGGGATATTATTCATGAAAATTCTAGATATGGTCACCTGTCTAAGATATTCAATAGGACCGGCTCCCAATTCACGTCTATTTTTTCCACGATTTCTTCTACCAAATGAATTATTTTCCAATTGAACTGGCCATGAAATGAATGATGTAAATCCAATATCATTATTGTTTAATGAATAATCTTGCAAATCACGTATTCTTTTCATATGTTCAATTCGATGAATAGGATTTTCACCGAATCCAAAAACACATGTCGCGGATGTAGTTAAACCAAGATTTTGGGCTTCACCCATTACCTTCAACCAGTTATCAGCACTACCTTTCCTCGGAGATATATCTAATCTAACTTCATCAACTAACATTTCTGCACCGCCGCCTGGCAAACCGTGTAATCCTGCTTTTTTTAGTTCAAGTAATACTTCACTAGTCTTCATTCCCGTTACTTCAGCGATTCCTTCAATTTCAATTGGACTGAAGCAATCTAAATCAATTAATGGATGATTTTCTCTAAGATATTTGATTAAATCAGTATAGTATGACAAAGGTAAATCAGGATTGACTCCTCCCTGCATTAATACTCGTGAACCACCAATTTCTTCCAACTCACGTATTCGCGCAGAAATCTGTTCATTTGTTTGAGTATATGTTTCTCTGTGATTAGGTGGACGATAAAATGAACAAAAATGACAATTAATTGTACAAATATTTGTGTAATTGACATTTCGATCTACAAGATATGTTGCATAGTTACCAGGATTGTGTATTTGTCTAATTTCTCGAGCGATTTTTGACAGCGCTGGTTGTGGAGCATTCAGATATAATTCAAGACATTCTTCAACAGATATCTCACGGTGTTCACCGTTTACAACGATTGTATCTAGAATTTCTCGCCACGATACCAAATTATTCACCAGCGCCTATTAATGATTCAATTTCGTTAATTTCTTTAGGGCAAGATTCAGTTAATACTACCGGCCCATTGTCTGTAATCAAAATGTTATCTTCAATTCTAACACCAATTCCAGAGTATCGTTCAGGAATTGATACGTCAGTTCTCCAACTAGCGAAATATAAACCTGGCTCAACTGTAAGTACCATTCCAGGAGAAAATACTGGATCTGGTCCGTCATCACCTTGTCTTCCACCACCAACATCGTGAACATCTAATCCAAGCATATGACCAGTGCCGTGCATGAAATAATTTCTATATGATCCATTGAAATCATCACCCAATGCTTCATGTAATGTACAATCTAGAATGCCAAGATCAATTAGACCTTGAGCAAGAACTCTTGATGATGCCTCATGGAATGATTTCCACGGTGCTCCAACTTGACATGCCTCTATTGCGGCTTTTTCTGCTGCTAGAACTAACTCGTAAATTTCTCTCTGTGCTTTTGTAAATTTTCCATTTACTGGCCATGTTCTTGTAATATCAGAAGCATATCCTTCTATTTCGCATCCCGCATCAATTAAAACCAATTCACCATCATCAATATCATCTAAATTTTTATTATAATGTAGAATTGTAGCATTATCTCCCCCTCCAACAATGGATGGATATGCCCAGTGACTCCTATTCGAAATAAAATATCCCTCGATGATTGATTGTAAATGGCATTCACTGATTCCAGAAAATCCAGATTTCATTGCTAATATATGTGCCTGACATGCTATTTCTGCAGATTTTTTCATAATTTCGATCTCTTTATCTGATTTGATTACTCTCATAGAATCCAAAAACCGTCTTGGACTATTAGCATATAGATCATTGTCATAAATTAATTTGTCAACAAATTCATTCTCACCAGCTAAATTAAAAATTAATTTGAATTTTTCATGTTGAATATATTGCATAAAATCATCCTCAAAGCAGTTAATGCTGTAACCTGAATCAACTGGTAAATTATTGGCTGCATATTCGGGTCCGAGGATTATACCTTCCCAAATTTCCTTTTTTGTGTCTTTCTCTCGAACATACAATGAGGTATTCCATTCACCAGATAAATTATCTGATACAAACAATGCATCTGGTTCTGACCACCCACATAAATAAAGAATGTATGAATTTGCCCTAAACCGATAATTAGTATCGTTTGAACGCTGTTTCTTTGAGTTAGTAGGAATAATTAGGACAGTACCTTCAGGTAGTTGAGAAAACAACTTTGATTGTCTACTACGAAATTCATCGTGTGAAAAAGGTAGTTTCATGTCCTCACCAATATATTCCACTAGTCTTCCGTTCTTGATTCTGTGGTTTCAGTCTGAGTAGTATTCCATTGACGAATATGGGGTGTATTTTGTGAACGTCTCGCAAAAATGGTAAAAACGAAAATTGTTGATAATAAAATGGTCACAGAAATTCCTGCTACTATCTTCATTGATACTGAAGATTCGTTTGGATCTGACGGAGTACCTGCAATTCCAATTGTTACTGATACCCAATCAACAGCACCATCATCATCTTCGACCATTAGTGTCAATTCATGCATTTGATTGACGTTTTCAGGTCGAATTAATATTCTTTGAATACCAGACATTATTGGATTACCATCTAAAAACCACGTATAGCTCAAATTATCAATATCATTTTGTGTATCGTAAGTATATGTTGCATCTACATTCCAACTCTGTTCATTTGTTAACCTAATTACATCGCCATCGTTTACAGGAACAGAGTCTATACGCATATTTGCTTGTGGTCGAATATTGTTAATCGATACAATAATTGATTCACTAGATACATGAAATGATGAATCAATTACTGATAAATTAAATTGGTATGTGCCAGATTTTGTAGCATCGAACGTAAATATTCCACTATTATCGCCGATAGAGGATATTGGTGATGAATAAGGATCATCAATTTTCTGATATGACCATACGTATTGCAAATGGTCCCTACCCCATTTAGGGTCATATGATGAAGATGCATCAATTATCAATAATCCATACTTTTCATCAATTTCAGAAGGTGAATCTATACTAATTATGGGTGATAATAAATCCAATTTTGTGCTAATACAACCAATATTATTACTCCATTCATTACCATATCCGATTTGAAACAATATTGAAATCCATCCATCATCGTACATTGTAAAATTCAATTCAATAGATAATTGAGATTGAACTATGTTTTCGTAAATATGTTGATTTTCATTACTAGATAGGTTTTGTATATCTGCTGAACTTTCTGACAAAATTCCGAACTCGCATGTATTTGAATTATCATTTTCAGTGATTATTGAATATCGAACGTTAATTGATTGATTAACATCAGGGATTTTGACAGCTGTATCTAAAATAATCGAAGGTGTGGAAATTTGATTTATGTTAGTTGTTGGAATAATCATTAGTTCTTCATTTTCAACTGTATCAAATGCATTTACAATTAATCTATGAATTGACAATTGATGTATTTGTTGTGTATCAACATTTGAAAATAATTCAATTTGCATTATGCAAACACATGGGCTTATTATATGATGATTTACAGGTAACGCAACGGAAACAATTGAATTAGATTGATTGATGTCAATAGTGCCTGAATATCTTAAAGTGCCATCATCAATAACTGAATATAGCAAGGTATAGTTTTGTGGAATCGAATTAAGTGTGACATAAACTGAACCACTTTCATTGAAATTTTGCATATAGCCATCATCTATAGTAATCATATTAGCATTGACTGGATAATATTCGATATTGTCTAGAGAATCACGAACATTTGTTTGCGTCATTGAAAGTATAAATGACGCGAGTATGATGATAGACAACCTAGTTCGCACATGCTACGATAATCCATTATGGCAATAACAATTACTTCAAAATGCTCGATTATGCGAAATCATCACATATTTCTCCCTGTTTAGGGAATGAACTGCTGTCTTTAGGATTTGAATTATAATCGCATTCACAACGATTACTTATTCCATCTCCATCACTATCGATATTAGCATCACTAGGATCCATTGGATCAAAGGAGAAATAGTATTCCCAACCATCCCACATTGTGTCACCATCAGAATCCTTGTGAAATACTTCATATCCATCTAATAAGCCATCAGGGCATCTCTCTCCATTGCACATATCTGAGTCATTATACACTGGAGATGTACCATTTTGATATTCCTCATAATTGGTAAAATTCTCTAAATCATCATAGAAACTCATACCTTCTGGTGTATTAGGATCAATATGACATGAACCGGAACCACCATTCCACGGTGGACAGTATCTATTCATCAATGCGGTTCGATTAAGCCCATCATTATCAAAGTCTTCATCACCATCGAGAATACCATCTAAATCAGAATCTGGCATACGGGGGTCCAGTGGCCCACGAGCACCGATTAATTCCAATGACATGTTGTCAACAAGACCTTCGTTCAGCGCTGCTTCTGTAGCAGCAGTTTCCCATCCATCAGGTAATCTATCACCGTCTGAATCATCGTTTACAGGATTAGTATCCCATCTATCAGGAACTTCTTGTGTATTAAGAAGAGAATCATTATCGATGTCATACAATGTATCTGGTGGTGAATTTTCTGCAGGGTTTAATGCCCAACGACCATTTTCAGGAACGTCAAATCCACTAAGATTCATTTCACTAACAAAATATTTGGGGTCTGGTTGTCCGTCACCATCACGGTCACCACCTGACTGGAAACCTGTCCTGAAATTATCCCAAAGCCATCCACCTGGTCCCTTTCCACATTCAGACATTACCTCACATCCTGGTGGTAGCCAATTACGAGTCGAAATCCACAATGAGTGTGTTTTCTTGTTATCCATCGTACTTGTTACTTGCATTTCCCATCCATCGGGTTGACCATCTCCATCTGTATCGTTGTTCTTTGGATTGGTCATTTCCTGCCATGGACGTGGTACGAACAGTGTTTCAGCTCCATCATTTAGTCCGTCATCATCAGTATCTGAATTGTTTGCATGGGTGATATATTGATCTTCACCATCAATAACTTCTTCACCGTCCGCCAAACCATCGTTATCTGTATCGAACATTGATGCATTTGTGGTATACTCATACAATACTCCATTGTATGTCATCGAATGTCCGTCGATTACTTCCACACGGTCATGTAATCCATCAGAATCTGTATCCTCGTTAGAAGCATTAGTTGCATGAATGTAGTATTCATCTGCATCAGTTAAACCATCATCGTCTGTATCAATTGCACGTGGATCTGATGTAACTAAAATTTCAACTACGCCCTTTTCAACGACTAAAATATTCCATCCAATTACCTCTATTCCATCAATTAAGCCATCGTAATCAGTATCTGCAATTAATGGATCTGTAGAACGTCCTATTGCAATACCATCATCATTGAATTTTGACTGATATTCGTCAAGATTAGTGTATTTCTCGGTCTCTTCAACTATAGTCATCCACACGTATGATCTTGATTTAACCTCATTTTCTACAGAAACATCATCTGAAGGATCATCAGTACCCATATCATCTATTCCATCATACAACTTCTGTGCCGGAATTGAATACACATATCCCGATACTGGGGCCTTCAATGGAACATTCACATACTGACTATTTTCAACAATTTTTGCCCATGCAACTGTAGTATTTACTGTAACGTATTGACCTAATTCAACTGTGATCGATTCTACTTCAGCAGTACCTACTAATTGATCGAATGTAACAGCACCATCACCATCTACATCGTATCCGTCCATATCAGGATCATCAACCGAGTCATCAAACTTAGGATGTAGACCTGATGTAAATTCCCATCCATCTGGCATGCCATCATTATCAGTATCTGGATCAGAAGGATCGGTGAAATTTTCAGGACCCCAATTAATAGCTACTTCATATTCTGCTAAGTTGCTTAATCCATCATTATCGCCATCTGGAAATGAATCAGAAGCATTTGAAGGATTCAATAATTCATTGAAACAATACTCGAAACCATCTGGCATTCCGTCGCCATCAGTATCCCAATCACTTGGACCGTTTAATCGACCATCGCCATCCATATCTTCCGAAAACCAAGACACATCTTCAGAATTCTGTAAATTCGTAGAGAATGGTCCAAGCATCCCTACTAGTGCAGGATTCTGTTTAACTCCACAGTGATTATACAGTGTAATCGTACCAAATGTAACTTCTACTTTGTCAGAGATTAAATCATTATCACTATCCTCTGCAAGCGGATTTGTTCCATATCGTTCTTCAATATAATTATTCAATGAATCACCATCTAAGTCCAAAACAGCATCACAAGAATTACGACCGATAACTGTCAAATTCTGATTCCATTCATCTTCACCAATTGATTGTTTAAGGTCTTCAACAGCTTTAGTATCATCAAGATATAGACAGTCCCAGTTACCATTTAATGGATCAAACATCTTGATGATACCATCAGGTGTATCTTCTTCGTAAGTATATTCGTTCTCCCATCGATCATTTAATCCATCACCATCGGTATCCTTTAGGTTAGGGTTTGTGCCAATCTCGGCTTCTTCCCGATTAGTAAGTCCATCTCTATCAGGGTCACCGTCTGGCCCATTATTTGGATCAGGAAATGTTTCATTTTGTTCTTGATCATCATCATCTGGAGCATCAGGATTACCTCCAGTAATCTCATCATTTGATGCAGTCCCATCATCTAAGGGATCTAATCCATTTGCTATCTCCCATCCGTCGGACAATCCATCACCATCAGTATCTGGATTGGTCCAATCCGTTCCATACAATGTTTCTTCCATTCTATCCGAAATACCATCTCCATCTTCATCTGTACCTTTTTCAAATGTAGATTCTTCATCAAAAATTAAATCATCACTTGCTGGTTCGTAACCACCTATCTCAGTAGTTGAAATTCCTTAATCAACAACTGTATATGCACCTGCTAAACATAGTGTAGATACAATCGCAACGACGGCCCATTGATTGTGATCGAGTGGCATAATATCCTCATGCCCTCATATGGGGCATCTTTCGCAACATCAGATGGAATAAAAGGTTTCACAGAACATGATTACAGTAAATATAACGAATCTAAGCAATTTGACGTCTTGATTTGATTGATATTTCGATATTATTTTCACTTAATGAATGAACTTCAATTTTACCTAATATTCCATTACTCCTTTGCCATGCATCTAAAATTATTCCCGAAATAATCGGCCACGGGATAAACGGTTCAAAGGTGATAGATAAATCATAATCATCATAATTACAAGATGTCAACTTACCTAGTCCATTTGAATTAATATGATTTTCAAACCAATTTTCAAATTGTTCAGTACTGTCTAGCAAATATCGCTGATTATCAACTGAACAAGCATTTATTGAAGCCATACACAATATATTTTCAATTAATCCTGATAAATTATTGATTTGTATTATCGGATCATCTAGTTCTTTCAAATTTAATTCGTTTATTGTTTTAGCAAATTCATGTAACACATTTGTTGATATAATTGATATTTGCATTCCGTCTCTACTCGGCCAGTTCATTCCGTTATCAATATCAAAAATATATTCCAAATCATGTTCTTGTTCAAACTGATAATTTTCGATTTCTGATATTGGTACATCAATCTGTTCGAATGTTACAGATGCATTTGAACCACCATCATCTCTCCATTGGTATCTCAAAGAATATCCAAGTAATGATTGCATGAATGAACAAATTTCACCAACTTCTATTGATACCATCAATGGTTTTTCGATATGAAAAGAATAAGGCCAATTAACAGGGGTTACAATGCCTCTACCCAGATATATACGATTTTCAGCCCATCTTTCAAAAGCATCAATTATTTTTTTGTCTTTTTGAAAAGGAAAAAAACTCTTTTTAGGCAACCATTTTGAATAATCAAGATTCATTGTATGTGATAATGAAGCATGAGCTAATCTTCTAGCCAATGTGGCATCAATTAATGATTCTAGATGATTAAAAAATTCTAGAATCCACGTGTTTTTTAAGATACAAACTGTACCAATTTCAATGTGATAAATTCCATTTGATTTCGATTTTTTAATCTGCGATTTAAGAGGGTGTTCAATAGTAATTGATTCATTTGGATTACTCACTATTGGCATGTTATCGTTCCGTCACAGATCCTCTTCTGAATTTCACATTCAAATCACCAGGAGATTTTTTGGTCATTTTTGGTGGCCCTTTCACCTGAGGCTTTTGTTTAGGACTTTCAGTTCTATGCATTGGCCTATAATGAACGGAGCCTACCAAACGTTCCATAGCAGAAACATCTGATTTGAATGGTTTAGGTCTCCTTAACCACCAACGATTAGGCAGTGGTTGAGTTCTAGGTAAATCACTTTCACGAAGTGATTTCATACGTTCGATCATGAACGATTTCCAAGCACGTTCTCTCATTGGCCTATTTCTTTCAATTAGCCATAATGGCAAACCAACATCAAAAATTATACCTCCTACCTCTACCAAAATTCCACTCATCAACAGATGATTACCTATTGGTGCACGACTAGGGTCACCTACGACTTGATTTTTCCTAAATCTATTTGCCATCATCACCATTAATGGTTGATTACGATGTTTGACTTCATGTCCAGCCTGATTTTTAAATCGAACAACTGCTCCATGAGAAATAAGTAAAACTAGCGACACAACACCGGCATACTGATTATTACCAGTTTCTAGTAGTATTACCGCGCCTATGCTTAACCATACTAATGGTAGAATAACCCACCTTACAGCGAGTTGTGCGTATGAAATACTAATGTGCGGAGGGACCATTCTTTCTACTGCTTCATGAGCAACAGCCAAGGCATTTGCATTCAGAGCCTCGTCCATTCCACCCTTCACAGCCAATCCAACATATGCATTAGCAGGTGCTTGATCTAACCATGGCTTCTTATCTGCAACAGAGCCCACAGCAAGAGCTACTTCAAACTCGTTAACATCTGCCTTTAATCCAAGAATAGATGATAATGCCATTACGCGAGGATCTTCTGGTGAAACTTGCTGTAAATCTCTAAAAATTTCCAATGCATCATGCCATTCACCAATATCGATACAGCATAACGCAGACGCTATTCGTGCTCTAACACTGTTTGGATAACGTCTAACTAATCCTACAGCTAATTGCAACGCATCTTCTGATTTTCGCTGCGCTCTAAGTTGTGCAACTGATGAAATCAATGCTACATGTGCTAACCTATTTCTATGAACATGGCCTATTTCACTAATTGGATCCCATGATTCTAATTTGGATTGTAGTTCCTTAATGTGATCAATTGTAGGTTCATTCTCCCAGTCATACAAATCATCATCTGTAACTCTATCAGCCCATGGATCTAACCATTCTGAAACGAATTCAACTAATTCCGGTTCCTCATCATTATCATCCATGATTAGACCTTTCAATGTAACTTTAGCAGCATCCAAACGACGTGAAGCAATATGGCCTACTGCAATAATCATTCTTGCTTCATCATCTTCCCCCCCTTGTTGTGCTAATACTGTTTTTGCAGTCTCAATGGCATTTGGCCAAAGACCACGCATTGCGTATTCAAACATCTTTGCGCGTGTTCTTTCTAATCTCAACAAACTTTCATCGGCAGAGATTGAATCTGTTTGAAATCGACGAAGTGTAGCAATATCGTCGTCGGTAGCAGCTCGAATTACATAATCTCTAATCCAATTTCCACTAGTTGTTCGTGCTGCGCCACTTCTTCTTTCATCTGGAGCTAAATCAAATTTGGTTGTACCAACAGTTTTCCATCTTCCTATTGATAATAACCAAGTCAAAATAAATACTCCTTGACCTACTGCAATAAAATTCCAAGTTTCTTGAAGTAGCATCAATTCTACCTGACCTGCAGTTAAGAATGCAGATGAATTTGCATAAGGCATTAATTCAGCCCATTCTTTGTATACTTGCATTATCAATAAAAGAACAGAATATCCTGCAAAACCTGCTAATCCAAATGCAATTATTCGTGATTGTACGATGCTTTCGGCGCGAATTTCTCTTGGTTGTCCTAATACAACACCACCTATTCCTCCGATTACTTGACCGCCAAGGAACAGGTTTCTAATCATTTCAAAAATCAACGCAAGTCCGACTACAGATACATTTAGCATCAAATATGCAGCTAATACCAACGATAAACTCTTCAAATCAACCAATTTACTAAGGAATTCGTTTCCTTCTACAAACATCAGTAATGTATTGCCAATAATACCCCCTAAATCCAAGATAAATCTCAAATTTTCAGGATTCTCTAATCTCGTCCATGCTAATGTGATTATACCATTTACAGCAGCAAGTGGCATAGTTACTAAGAAAAGAACCAAAATTGATGAATTGAATCTCTTGATAATTGTAGGTTTATCAGGATCAATAGGGGTAGGAATTCCTCTAATAGTTCGATACTTATTTCTAACCAACATATTCCATGATGCACCCATAATTCTACCATATGCAACAATTGTAGGTAACATGAAAACTAATACTGCCAAAGATACCCATTCTATCATTATCAATCCCTTGTTTATTTCTATACGTTCTGCATTTGTAACCCAACGACCAAATCTATTATCTTCTATTTCCTGTGTAACAGGATCTGTGATTAATTGAGATTGTTCACTACATGATTGTTCATCGATTACATCAATGATGGGGAGTGGGGAATGAATACCTCGAGTATCAAGACAAACGTATGATTCCATAGCTACATCATAATTGAATAATGACTCTCCAGACCATTCATCTCTCATTGAATCCTCAATTTCATTATCGACTGAATTATATTCTGTAAAACCAAGATATGCAACTGGAACTATCAATACTGTAATGACAATACCTACGCTGAGTACATTTAGAAACCATTCTCGTAATGTAACGATAGAATCTGCTGCGCTTTTTCTAGATATTTGAGCATAAAGAGAAATAAATGGAGATAGTACAATAGGAAGAGATAACAAAATCCCAGTAATCAATAGAACTGGTTGGTAATAAGTTGGGCCCCTATCCCAAATTAATGAATCATCAATTACATCAGTAACAATAATCAATATACCTGCCATTGCCATTAAGTATAACAAAACGCCAATTAAAACAGGTCTAGGCTTGATGATTTTGAGGGCATCTGTTCTAGTTTTGGTCAATCTATGAACTTCATAAAATCCATCATCGATTTCAAAAGCAACTTGTAAATTAGATAGTGAACTTGGTAATAAAAATCTCCAAAGTAACAAACTAGTAAGAATTCCAACAAAAATTGGTAATAATAAATCAAAATTAAGACCACTGGCAGCAATTATTTCGACATTCTCGGCACTTACGTTGGATGCCAAAAAGGTGAATCCAACCAAGAACAGTACCGTTGTCACTGGTCTCATATTACTACCGCGCATTTTCCACCACTAAATCGATTCGCATGAATGTTAGGAATTATTTAGAAATCTATCTATTCTATCAAACGCCTCATTTAGTGTGGGTAGATCAGCTAAATGTACAATTCTCACATGTCCCGATCCCTTATCCTTACTGAATCCAGAACCATGTACTAAAAGCACTTTTTCTTGATGAAGTAAGGACAAAACAAATCCCTTATCATCATCCTTCCACTTAGGATGAGTTATTCTAACAAACATATAAAATGCTCCTCCAGTGGGTTGAACTTCTAATCCATTTATCGATTCAATCCTTGAAAGTGCAACTTGTCGACGTTCCATCACAATCTGTCGATATTCATTCATCCAATCTTTGTTATTACTAAGTCCTGCCAAATATCCCATCTGTGCAGGTGTAGATGCACAAAGTCGTGACCTCAATAATCGTTCAATCGCATCTATTACTTCATCAAATGAATTTGAAGGGTCATGTATAGCCATATATCCAATTCTCCATCCTGGTGCGTAGTATACCTTAGATACACCATTTAGTGTAATTACTGGAACTGAGTGAGACCTAGAGGCAATAGATACTTGATGCCCTGTAAAATCTAATGCGTCGTATATCTCATCAGCAATAATGAAACAATTAGGATATTCTTCAACAATTGAAATTATCTCATCAATTTCTGCAGGAGTCATTACATTTCCTGTAGGATTATTTGGATTAATCAATACTAGAATTCGAACGTCGTCACTCATTCTTTCTCGTATGTCATTGATATTTACTCTCCATGAATCATTTGAATCTAACAAATATTCTTCTGTAACTGCTCCTGACATTTGTGGATAGGCCATATATGGAGGATAATGAGGGCCAGGTGCAAGAATTCTATCTCCTTCACTAAGCACAGCAGAAAATATAATTTGTAATGCTTCTGTTACACCATGTGTTACGTATACATTGTTAATATCACAATTCCAGCCTTTAGACTTCTCATCATTAGAAATTGCTTCTCGAAGTTCAGGTATACCATATGAACCCGAATATCCATTATTTCCTGACCTTAGTGAATCAACATAAGCATCTACCATATGTTCAGGAGTAGATAATCCGGGATAAGCAATAGGATCTCCAATATTTAATTTAATAATTTCATGTCCTTGAGCCTCAAGTTCCATAGCAGGGACAACAACATCTCGAATTGCATATTCAATTGATTTAGCACGATTGGAAGCAGGAATCAAGAGATATCCTCCAATGTATGTCCTGCCATTCGTAAAATTACTTCTAAATGTTTCAAATCAACCTTTTGAACCGATAATCGTTGGCCTCTTCTCAATAGTGCCATATCTTCAAGTTCTTCTGAATCTCGTAATTCAGGTAATGTTACTATCTTATCAAACGTTAATACAGGTTCAATATCTACCATAAACCATCTCGGATTTTCTGTCGTACATTTTGCATCATAGTACGTGGAATGAGAATCCCATGAAGTAAAATCAGGATAACCTTCGCGACTAACAATAGCAACTCCCGCAATATGTGGAGGCTTACAGTTGGAATGATAGAAAAGTACGTAATCACCTTCCTTTAATTCATCTCTCATCATATTACGTGCCTGATAATTGCGAACTCCATCCCAATGTGTCCATCCGTCTTCGACTAATTGACTCCAAGGATACACATCAAGTTCTGATTTCATTAACCAATAAGCGACCATATAGGTGCTCGGAAGTGTTCAAAGTTTGAAAATGTTGCATAAACTACCATGCATCATCACCGGGTAATTCAGCATCTAAAATACCATCTTTTCTAGATTTATTTAATCCAATTTTACGAGTCATTGCTGTAGAACCACCGGTTAATCCATAATCTAATTGCACCATTAGTGAATAAATTGCTGGGAGCAGAAGTAGTGCACTAATTGCAGCCACTACAAGTAAAATCATGATTGTAAATATGAATGGTTTAATTGCAGGAATTGGAATCAATAAAGCACAAGCCAATCCTGCAAGAGTACAACATGCAGCCTCTACAAGAGACATGCCGGTGGAGGATGCAGCTATTCTAATTGCATCAATATCTCCTCCTAATTCACGAACACGGTTTGCAATATGTATAGAAAAATCAACTCCTACGCCGACAAGAATTGAGCCAATCATAACGGTGACAAGAGACAATTCGACATCTTGTAAATCCATTACCATCCATTGCATTGCTACAGTAAATACTACTGGTAATGTCGTTAAGAATGCATAATATCCATCCCTAAATACAAAGCCTAATGTCAATAATGTGAACAATAATGCTGCACCCAATGAACCCCACTGAGCA
>PAOZ01000018.1 GCA_002708695.1 Methanobacteriota archaeon
ATCTTGATGATGATAATGATCTCCATTTGATTAATGGTTCACGTTATCGTGACGATGGACCTAACGATATTGATTCAGATATCGATGGAGATGGATTGCTAAATGATGAAGATTGGGATGATGATAATGATGGAATCAATGACTTATTCGATCCAGATGATGGAAATTGTGGTGAATTAGATATTGACAACACTGATGATTTCGCTCAACCATACTATCCCGTTCAAGATGGAGCATCCATTACTGGTGCTCTTGATGGACAGGTCTACAATTCCAACATGTCAGATTTCTGGAATATGAGTCATACTACTAACCCATTCACTCTAGCAAATGGTTTCGTATTACCTTACAATGGCTATGATTCCACAACAAATCCAGTAACAAATGGTAGGATACCTGAATTCTATTGGTATTACATTAGCCGTTGGAGCCCTTGGAATGGAGACAATGCTTGGGATATCGATTCGGATGGTGACTCTCTAATCAATGGACTCGATGTTGACCAAGATGGCGATGGATTACCTGATGGATGGGATCAAGATGAAGGAAATGACGGAATTCTTGATGTTGATGATATTCGGATGGGTGGTACTTTCAATTATGATAGATGTGGATGGAATGCTGTTGGTGGTTATGTTTGTGGATACGAATATGCCTTCAGTTACATGCTCCCCTTAGATTCTGGAACAAATTTCCAATATACCAAACCATACAGCATTCGTCCAGATAGTACGTATACAGATGGACAATATGATGGCGCTAATAGCAATGGTAATTTCGATTGTTTTGAAGCAAGCTGTTGGCATTTCGAATTCAACGGCCAAGTAACTGCAGCAGTAACTTTTGATGAGATTCAACACAATCGTGATTTGTTTATTGCTTGGAGAGGACTTGGGGCAGGCTTGTTCAATTGGAATGCAGACATCAATGGTAACTTCTTCCCAGATGAATATGCAGATATGTTGAATGATAGCGTTGATCCAGATGATGATTGTGGAGCTCCAAACGCTGGGACACCAAATCCTCAATGTATGTTCAATGATACTGCAGATTTAGATGATGACTTTGATGGAATTTATGACCACTGGGATATGGATGACGATAATGATGGAATATGGGATTTCTTTGAAGTCGATGTCAATGACGATTTAGATGATGATGCAAATACACTTCCACCTGGTAATTTCTTTACAGGAACAAATTGTTTTGATAATGATGATGACGGAACAGACACAGATCCCGATGAAGATGGCTTTTTCCAAGCGGTTTGGGATAAAGGGGTTCTAGGCCAAGGACTTCTATTCCCTGAATACTATGATGTTGATAATGACAATGATGGTATTGTAGATACTGAAGACCCAGATGATGACAACAATGGTGTCCTCGATGTAACACAAGAATTGACTTGTTTCGTTGGTGAAGAACAACTACCTTGGGATCATGATAATGATGGTATTCCAGATTGGAAAGATACAGATTGGGACATGGATGGAATTTCCAATACCATTGAACGTGCTAATGCAACTCCTTGGATTTCTCCTTGGGATCATGATAATGATGGAATTCGAGATGATGTTGATCTTGATGACGATTCTGATGGAATGCAGGATAAGGATGAGATTCTACTTTGGCCACAAAGATACAACAATGAATCTACCAACCCGTGGGACCATGATGACTTTGGAGGAGGATTGGGAATTGCTAATCCAAGTGACCCCTCTACAGGTCCAGACGTCATAGACAATGATGATGATAATGATTCACGAATAGACAGTGATTGGGATCACATTGAGGACAACGAACTCTCTTCTGATTGGGATTCAGATAATGATGGAATTCCTGATGAAGACGACAAAATCCCTACTCGTGTAAACATGAGTATCCCAGAAGTAATGTGGATGGATGGCAAGAAAGCAGCCATTTTCTCTGGTTCTGTTTCTTGGTTAGATCCATCAATTGGACAGTTTGTACCCGCTCCAAATCTACCTGTTCAGGTAACGATTGAATGGGCAAATAACGGTACTATGGCACTTGAGACAATTGACGTTTTGTCAACTCAGTTTGGTGGATTTACAGTAGGACAATTCCTCTTACCAGAAGATTTGGACGTCGGTCCAAACACAACATACAATGTGTATGCAGAGGTTACCGAGATGTTCATTCATGATGGTAGCCAATCTGAACTCTATCCTTTAGAGATTAGAGCAAATACAACATTCGATTATGTTGCACCTGAGTATCTACGAAGTGGAGAAAACCCTCTTTATCTTGATTTCAAGACTCATTATTCAGCAGATTGGGATCGAGGAATATTCGATAATAGAATCAAGTATGCACCGGTTGCATTCAATGTAAGTGGAGGACCATTTGGAAATCGTCAAACACCATCAACATTTGATGGAGCAGGACAAGGATTCCGAGCAGATGAAGGAGGATATGTATCCCTAACGTTTGTACAATCATCTGGAGCTCAAGGTGAATGGAAGCAGGTACGATATAACGCATCTTTAGACAACGGTCCAGGAACAATCCCTGGAGGATATGAAGAGATTATTTGGAATGCCTTCCTGAATGATCACGATGTGTTAGGCACCTACGTCTATACAAATACTACATTGCCAAAGGGTAATTACGAATTCACTGGAAAAGTAGATATGAGTTATGCTGGTTCTAATGAGTGGCCATTCCCATGGTTAGAAGGGGATGAGACAGATACTTTCATCATCAAATCGATGGAAAGAATGTATATTGGATCGCAGATTATTGTCCCATCACATAACCCTGTCTTCTTCTGGGATGCTCAGCAGTTTACTGGTGCTAGTTTCGGTGCATGGAGACCAATGTTTAGCGAACAGGGACTAATTAATGCTGGATTTGATACGGATTCCTCTGGTGCGATTGAACAGGGTGAATTTGATGTAATTGCTAGTGGTAGACAATATGCAGTTCTTTGGAATGATAATTTAGCAGATTTGCCACTTGGAGATGCAAATGAAGGAATAGACTCACCATTAAGAGATTATGTTAGTACTAACAGCACTCATTGGTTCATTGCTATGTTGAATGGGGCAGACTCCAATGCTCCTCCTTGTGGCCCTGTAGATCCACTGGATCCAGAGAGCCCAATTAGATGTGAAATCGTTCCTGAAATGAATACTGGTGAAAGATTTGAGACAATTGGAGACGTCAAAAATCGCACATTCGCACCTTGGACAGAAGCAAGTATGGTTTTACAAGTTGATTTAGATCAAGATGGAGTATTTGCGGGAACTAGAGAGAATACCAATGCAAAGGTTCCTCAATTAGCCGGTGGATTAGCAATGGTAAATTTCTCTTGGGATTGGTATGAAACCTATGAGGCACTCACCTATGGAGTAAGAATGAACTTCGTGGACTCAAACTTCTTCTTCACAGGAAATCAGTCATTCACGTTATCACCAACAGGTGCTTATGTGAATGTTAGCGTTGTAGGAACTACCGACTTCCAATTGAACTCAGTACCAACACTTTACAGAGGAATGAATACAACATTGGAAGCAAAATTAATTGATAATGCCAACCAAGCCGTTCCGTTCCAACCTGTGAATTGGACTTGGTCAGCAAATGGAACCTCAGGATTAGCTCAAACAAATCAACAAGGAATTTTCAAGATTGATTTGAATATTAGTAAATCTCACGATCTTGGGAATTTTACGATGTCTTTTGGTTTCCCTGGAACTAGTCGTTTGAAGAGTTCTTCAGTTTCCCAGAACCTTTGGGTTGTTAGTCGCACTTTCATCAATATAGAATCAACAACTAGTGGCGAAAGATCAAGTGGAGATGTTTGGTCGGTTTCTGCTCAAGTTACAGACGATAATCGGACGCCTTCTATTCGAGACCTTGGTCAAGCATTAGACGGTCAAGGAGAAAATGGCGGAAAGGTATTACTTATCTTTGAAGGAACTGATTTTGAAAATCGGCAACATCGACAAATAATGTCTACACTTTATCCAAATGCGGGTTCTGTGTATCATGAAATGTTACTAGATCCTCAGTTGCTTCAAGATGATCCGCAGTCATTTTTACCAGATGGATTCGGACCAGTGAATGTAATTTTGAGATTTGAAGAGAATTTACCTCATGAAGGATGTATCCCTCTCGAAGAGTACATGTTGGGAATGCAAGGCGCTTGGGACCCTTGTTCATCTGTACCAAACAATGAACATTATCGCAGAGAGATGCAGTACAATGTCGACGGATTCTATCTTAAGGGTAGAACTACATTGGATGTTGATGATCAGATTGTCTATACTAGTGAAGTAAATCCTGTCACTGGTGAAGTAATTGAGAAGCCAATGACCATTACTGGAAGACTAACAGATGAATTGGGTGGAAACTTATCCAACCGCAATATTTTGGTTAGTTACCAAATGACTGGTTCTGCAGTAGAAGCACCTCAATGTCAGCAAGGAAGGACCGATTCTGACGGATATTTCTCAATTGATTGTCCATTGAACGGAGTTATGGCTGGTCAAGCACAAGTAACGATTCGTTACAAGGCGGATTTGAATAATGATGGATATAGATACAAGGATTCTACAGTAATCAAGAATTTTGCAGTGTTCTCAAACAGTACGTTGCTCATTGAAGAAGTAGGACCAATGCTAACTGACGTAGATCGTTACGTATTCCAAGCAAATGGTACAAGCATCCCTGTTCTTTACCTCAAAGAACCATTCCATGTCCATGCATTATTGCAACAAAGCAATGGAAACACACTTGGTGGAAGGTGTTTGAACATCTATCTAAGTCCAGAAATTAATCCTCGACCTATTGCTTCAGCGGTTACAAATGATGCTGACGGCCGAATTGAGTGGTATTCTGGAGATACAGAACAGAACCCTAGTCGAAGAGGTGTTGAACCGATTGGAGGCTCAGGATTGGAAGGCTTCCGAACATTGAGAGTTGCATACGAGCCTAAACTTGCAGTTAATGGTGGATGTAGTCAAGAAGCCAACGCAGTCGTAAATGGATCTTACATGGATATTACAGTACTAGTAAGAAGTCGTGTAGATATTATCTTGCAAGATACTTGGTCCCGAAATGGCGGATATCAACCAGATGAATGGGTAAATGGAACAGTTCAAATCACTAGAGATAGATTGGATGTACCAGTATCTGGAGAACAAGTAATATTTGTTCGAGAATATTGGAATGGATCTGCATGGGTTCTCGAAAACGTCGAATATGTCACTACATTGGATAATGGACACGCATCATTTGCTTGGCAATATACTGGAACCGAAGTTCCTGGTGCTGATGAAGGAATTGAAGCCGTTGGAGGCAAATGGAGAATTGTTGTACAATTCCGAGACTCACCATTTTTCCAAGAGTCATTCCTAAACAACACACCAGAAATAGAGTTAGGAGATGCGCCTATGATGGAACAATCCGGTGGATTCTTCCAATTGCAATACATTTTGCCATTGACCATTGCTCTTCTTTTGGCTGCCTTGATTGGTGCAGTAATGTATCGAAATTATCAGGAGCGTCGAAGAATAGAAATTCTAAGAGGAATTTTGACAGATTCTCTAATGTCTCTAAGAGCTTCGAACGAATACATCCAAGCGATTTTCAATTGTTGGAAGGAATTGGTTGCATTCTTCCGTAGTAAGGGCGCAATGAAGAAAGTGTATGAAACAACTCGTGAGTTTGAAGATGCAGTAAACAAGATGCTGGGAGGTATCACACCCCCACACGAATTAGATGCATTCTTGAGTCTGTTCGAAGAAGCACGTTATTCAGATCACAATATTGGTGCTGCTCAAAGAGATAGAGCGATTCAGACATTGCAAGCGATTGTGAATAGCCTAACTTTGGCATTGGGTGAGACCCAATTAAGCCGTTCAGCTGTTGAATCAGATCTATATGATAACCTGACCAAAGCAGGAGAATTTGTTGATGCGGAAGGAAATGTCCGCCAAGCAGGTTTGGAAGAAGAAGGCGCAGACAATTTTTCACTCTAAGGGCGAATGATGCATATTTGACCCCAAGGAGTAGCGATAGCCATAGAAAAAATAACATCTGAGCGGTGTAAAAAGTAAACTAAAGAGTATGAGTACTACCGGCTGTTGCTAAAACAACCGCAAATTAACGCTAAAATGGTATTTTTTTGGTCGTTTTTATATACTGTATGGCTGGATACCGTTGCTAATCCTTAGGATAAGGAGTGAAAAAATGGAAGAAGAACTTGACACGAAAATGATGATGACAGAATTGATCGGCTCGCTTGCAGTCGTTTACTTCGCAGCGCGCTTTGCTATGCCTGGCTCGCCTACGATGTACAGCGCAATGGCAGCGGGTTTGGTCCTAGCGGTAATGATGATGACCTTTACAGGCGCCATGATTCTGCCTTGGATTACGATTGGAAAGATGGCAAATGGTGACATCACATGGCAAAACGGCGCTCTAGCCTTTGCTATGCAGATGCTCGGTGCTGTCCTTGCATGGACGATCAATATGTGGAGTGCTGGCATGCTAGATCATGCAGAAAACATGTGGTCCGTAGGAACCATGGATGTTCAAGCAGGTGCAATGACGTTAATCGGCGGTTTCCTGCTGATGATTGTCTATGATCGCCTTTCAGGTGACGGTCTTGGAAACGCTGCAATTGGTATCTTTGTATGGATGCTAGCTGCTGCGGGTCTTAGCGTAGTTAACGCAGGCGATGTTGGTGGAATGCTGATTACTTCAGGATGGACTGGCGACAACATGGTAATGATCTTCGGGTCAATGATTATTGGTGGTGTTGGTGCAACTGCAGCCCTCATGTTCGGGGATATGATCCTCGGCGAAGAGGAATAATCCTCAGATAGCTGAATCACAATAAGTAAGCCCATAGGGCACAATAACCCTCGCTTCGGTCGTCGGAAACCCCTCGATTCCGAGCGAAACCTCTCAACCTTTGAATTATATTCTAGGTAACAGTTTTATTATTCAAATTGAAAATTTAGATTTTAATTTCAATGAAATCTCCTTCAATTCTAGTTTCGTATATTGGCAAATCTTTCTTTTTGGAAAGTTTGCCAACCATTCTTCCATATGGTGGAAAAAGAGGAAATGGGGACCATTCTACTAGAGATCCATCATCGAGTTTGTGAGTGGTCTGATGCAGAGGACATGTTACACACCCGCCTTTCACTTTTCCACCCAATCCTAGTGGCCATCTCATATGTCTACAGAGTCCTTCAGTAGCATGATATTCTCCATTATACTGGACCAACATTAGTGTCTTAAATCCAATATTTACCATCTTAGGTTTATTTGGTTTTAACTTAGAAATGCGAATCGCTTTTTTCCACTTCATCTAAAATCCTAAACCTCCTCCTTGAGTAAGAGCCCAAATGAGCAATATGAATAATACAAGTATAAACAAAAGGATTAGAATGAAAATTATCGTTCCAATTATTCCCACTCCACTTACAATTCCTAAACTAGTCATTTGAACGATTTTCATTGCCCTTGAATCGACTATACTTGTTGTTTTTGGATTATCTTGATTTGTATCAATAGATGCATTATTTTCGGTTTTGAAGTATGGGGAACCCGAGTCTTTTCGAATAAACAGTCCTGTTGCTGTAAGAGCTACCGACATTGGTAATAATAGTCCACAGGCTAAGCCAATTTTATCAAATATAGATTCTGCACTATCTCGTCCAATCCACATATCATTTCCATTTGCATCCGTACATGTATCATACTCTTGACCGTTTACAATTTCTGTACCCATATATTCTACTGGACAACTTACGCCAAACGCACTAAAGAAGAGTATAATCGAAATAAGTAGTAGCACAACTCCTGCTATTGAAAGCCCCACAGCTAAATGATTTTGACCAAGATTTTGCGTTGACTCCTGTATTTTTTTACCTAAATCTTGAACTCTTTCAGCCAACTCATTTTTTTCAGAAATCCGTTGGATATGTCCACAATTAGGACATTTTACTCTCCCATTATGTTCGGCAGAAACTCGGAGGATAGAATTACATTTCTGGCAATCAAACTCAATTTTATCCCCAACATTTGTTTGATCATTCTCCATTAGTCGTTCGATTAGGATTGATTTTTTTCCAGAAATTGCAAGATTTCTCTCACGCAACTCATCCTTTAGACGGGCCACAGTCCAATCATCATACTCTGATGACATACTGAACACAGTATATTTCAGTTACAAATTAATGCATCGGTGAATCAAATCATATTCCCTTTAGCGTCAAGAACTTCAACGGTCAAGTTAGCATCTTCCACACCTGCAGTAATTTCGTTATGCAATGAATCACTAAATTCATCTAAACTAGCGAGAATAGAACCTGCGTTTGGGTCAACTAAATCATCGATAAGATGATTCAAAACACAGGAAACCCCGTATGATTGTCCTGTTCGGAATGCATGGTCTAAATCTCCAGGCTCAGCACCTTCTGCTTTTGCTCGGATTGTTACGGTTTGCACATATGCTGAAAGAGCACCATATAGGGATACCATTGCTTGAGAAACTTCTTCGGAAGATTGCAATAGCATTTGTACTTCTTTCATTGCAGCGTCTTGACATTGAGTCAGTAATCGATGAGTTGCTACTACATCACTTTGGTCGCCAGTCATTGCCTCGGTCATCATGTCCATCCAGTTGTCCATGACCTACGCAGGTTGGCCGGAGGGCATGAATGATTCCCTTGGCAATTTTTCTTCTAGCAGAGCAGTAATGCGTTCTGACTCAAAGGGTTCATATCGGAAGGGCCGGTCGCCCGAATCCCAAAACGTCGAGGGAGTCACATGGCAAGACAGAACACGAAGACCAATGAGAGCCTGTTAGAGTTAATCTCTGACCTTAAGGCTCAGACTCGGTCCACCGGTGCTGCGCTGTGGCGAGACGTTGCGCAGAGGCTTGAAAAGAGCCGTAGCAACTGGGCAGAGCCAAACCTAAGTCGATTGGAGCGACATATGCCTGAGGACGCAGTAGTCCTTGTACCTGGCAAACTCCTTGGTAGTGGTTTGGTGTCCGGTAAGCGCACCGTTGCAGCCTACAGTGTAAGTTCCGGTGCTCGAGTCAAGATCGAAGAAGCTGGCGGAAGAGTCCTATCTATCCGCGAGTTGATGAATGAGAACCCAAAGGGAACGGGGGTGCATATCCTTGGCTGAAGTCACATATGTTTACGATGCATCTGACAAGGTGTTAGGTAGACTAGCAAGTCACGTAGCCAAGCAACTTTTATCCACTGTTAAGGCAGGAAATGGTGCACGTGTAATCATCGTAAATGCCGAGAATGCCGTTGTCAGCGGTAAAAAGACTGAAGTGTTTAGAGATTACAAATCAAAAAGAGATCTAAATCATCCACGTAAGGGTCCATTTTTCCCGAGAATGCCTGATAAGATATTGAAGCGCACAGTTCGAGGAATGTTGCCATATCAAAAGACATCATCGGGGCGCACAGCCCTCAAAAATCTACGAGTAGAAATAGGAACTCCTTCAAATCTATCTGGAGATCTTCCCGATGGTCATGAATGGGGCGACCCTTCCTCGTTTGATCGGGGTTTACCAAATAATTTCGTAAGATTGGGAGACATTTCAAAGGCTCTAGGTGCTGACACAACTAGATTCGGAGGTGATGAGTGATGGCTAAGAAGAAAACCAAGAGTGTTCAAACTAGTGGAAAAAGAAAGACTGCTATTGCTCGTGCTAATGTGAAGAAAGGCGCAGGCCGAGTTAGAGTAAATGGTTCTCCGATTGAAATTTTGGAGCCCGAAATGGCTCGTTTGAAAGCTATGGAACCTCTACAAATTGCTGATGCAATGAAGAAATTGTCCAAAGTAGACATTAGTGTCGATGTCCAAGGAGGGGGAATTATGGGTCAAGTAGATGCAATAAGAACTGCAATTGCTCGTGGTCTTGTTCATTGGAATAATGGCAAAGATGGAGAAGATGAAGAACTCAAGGCAGAATATCTTCGTTTCGATAGGAGTTTGTTAGTTAATGATCCACGCCGTAAGGAACCAAAACACCAAATGGGTCGCGGTGCACGGAAGAAATGGCAGAAGTCATACAGGTGATCTAGATGTTAATACCAGTAAGATGTTTTAGTTGTGGAAAAGTGATTGCCCATCTTTGGGATCAATATGATGAGCGTACAAAGGCAGGAGAAGATGCCGCTGAAGTACTGACAGACCTTGGAATTGAGCTATATTGCTGTAGACGAATGTTTGTTTCCCACGTTGATTTAATCGACGATATTGCACCATTCAGTGTAGCTAGGGAGATTTGAATCCTTAATCTTTGAAGAGCACGGGTCCGTGGGTTAGCTTGGCCAATACTTGGCGGCTGGGGGCCGTCAGACCCCGGTTCAAATCCGGGCGGACCCACCATGTCTCCATGTAGGGTGACCTGATTCCGGCATGGATAAGAGAGAGTGCATGTATCAATGTCCATGCAGCGGCCCTTGGTGTGCCTGATTAGCCTTTTACTGCTGAGTCTATCTTCAGCCTCTTTGATTACTGTAAGTGGTAATCAAACCATTATCTCAAACACTGTATGGTCTGGTCCAGTTTCTGTAGATTCGACAGTTACAATCGCTTCGGGAGCGACTTTAACCATCTCAAATAATGCGGAAGTCAACATAACTCAAGATGTTTCAATAATCGTTGAAGGAACTTTAGTGATTGAATCATCTACCTCTTCAATTCCTCATATATTTGGATCATATCGTTATCCGACGAGTGATAGACCTGTGTGGCAAGGAATACAGGTGATTAGCGGAGGTTCTTTGCAGGTTGACGATGTATTGGTTGAGTATGCTAGAGGTGCTTTTGATATTGCAGGAACAGCTACGATTTCTCCAAATTCTAATCCGATGGTAAATCATGCCCAAATAGGCTGGTATCTTGATGGTGGAAGTATTAGTGTACCTGAATCCTCTTCTCTAAATTGTAATGATGCTGCCTCGAGTTGTTTGTCAATTGCATCATCTAGCGTTTCTATTCCAGAAGTAAACTCGTCACATTCTTCATCAATTGTTTTTGTTGATAGTAGTTCAACATTAGATGCCAAAGTTTTGCGTGGCAATGATATTGGTGTTGGAATTCAAATTTCTTCTGGATCTAATGTTGAAATTCAAAGTTTAATTCTTCACGATTCAAACGTTGGAATTTCACAATCAGGCACAGCATCAGTAAATATTGAATCGGTTCAATTCTCTGGTACAAATGGAATTGGCATTGATTGGAGTGCTGTTAGTGGCGCCCATATCGCCAATGTTTCTGTTGAACCCGAATCATCTCTAGGAACCATCTTACATTCAGTAGATCTTGGTTCTGGTTCACTTCAAGGAGTTACTGCAATAGGTGGTTCTGCCAACACCCCTGCATTCTATCTTGATGTATCTGGATCTGTTGATTTACAAAATATTTCAGCAGTAAATTATACTCAAGGAATTGTTGCTCGTGGCCAAGGTTCTGTTGAATTAAATAATGTAAATCTCGAAGTATCTGATCGTATTATTGATGCGGTTGGAGAAGTATCTATCCATGCATCTGATTCGAATTGGTCTACAGAATTAGAAGGAGCAATTCTTGGGAATTTAGAATCCAATCTATCTTCAATTTTGATAACAGGAACATCATCTTCAATTTCTGCTTTAGATATTCTTTCAGGTTCTCATCATCTTTCATCAGTTGATATTTCTCGACCATATCTTTCTTCAGATCGGGCATCTGTTGGAATTCGAGCCATTTGGGCAGACGTAGAGATGGACAATTTTTCAGCTAGCGGATGGTATAATGGAGTAACAATTGATCAAGATGCTAGTATAAGCGCGAATATGCTTGATGTTTCTGGAGGAGGACGAGACGGGGGGTCATCGATTTTCGTTGATGGCGGTTCTCTACAAGTATCATCATTGATTACTGCCGATTCTGATCACGGAATTGAGATAGTAAATGGGACCCCGCTTTGGCAAAATGGCCCACATGTCCACATCGACGCATGGAGCGCCTCAAATCATCGTGACTTTACATTGTCAATGATGGATGGGTCAATTGCAACAATTAGAAATCTCCCTTCGTTTGCGACAACTGCTCAAAGTGATGCATTTGGCGACGGGAGCCTATATTGGGGAGGATCATCATCTACAAGAGTAAACATGGTAGATTCTCATCGCTTAATTGAGGCTGAAATTACCATCACAGATTTAGGCGACCAATCTATTCAAGGTGCAGATGTTGAGAGTTTTGACTTCATACAAACTTCAGATGTTTCTGGAATTGTAAATTTACCAATTTTAGAAACAGGTGAAACACCCGTAACTGCATCAAAAGACGGAATTGGAACAACATCTCGTTTAACCACAAGCCCATCAACAATCCAAATTCCAATTCTACCTTCATCTGGAGATTGGATTATTGGTACTGGAATTACAGCAATTCTTCAGGATGGGAACTTTTCTTTGCCAGGGGATTTGATAATACAATCAGGAGGAACACTCCAACTTCTTAATGCCACACTTTCTCTAAATCCAAGTGCAGAATACAATTCTAATGGTGGAACGTTGTATGGAGAAGAAGGGACATTGAGCGGCGGAGTTGGCCAACATGGTTCCAGTTTCCCTTCCTCTGCATATACTGGAAATATCATTGTAGATCAATCAGTTACTGTGAATTGTACTGAGACTGCTCAAGCCACTGGAACATTTCTTCAATCAATCGATGTAGGTCCTGATTGTTCATTTACAGTATTTGGAAGTGTAAATGGCTTGGTTTCCTTACAATCTGGAGCATCGGTTTTAGTTGAATCTTCAATTAAAGTTCGAGTTTTAGATCGTGGTTATCCAGTCAATGGTGCTCAAGTAATTGTAGGGGCATTGGAGATGAGTACTGGAATGGATGGAATTGCTACAGGATCAGTTATTTCTGCCCAATATCTTGAGAGTGGTAATTCCACAACTGGTATCGCGACAATTATTGCACGTCAACTGGGAGTTGAAAGCCTCAGGTCATGGGATACAATTTCTAGTTTTGAAGGAGATATCAGCGTCTCAACATTATCATCTGGAACATTGACTCAGTGGACCAGAATAGAACCCCAATTTTCTCCAGTTCATCTTTTGGGAGACCTCATAGTTCCTGAAGGAGTAACTCTTCAACTGCTTCCTCAATCTTCTCTAAGAATTGGTTCGATGATGACGCTTGGAGTTCAAGGCGATTTCATTTCAGAAGATGCAACTATCACTGGTTATGATTGGTTAGAAGTCAGAATAGAAGGTAATGCTGAGATTATTGGAGGCCAAATAACTGGTGGACCAATTGTAGTAGCAGATAATGGTGAATTGTTACTGGACGACACTCTACTCAATGGAGCCCCCATTGAATCAGTAGCATCATCTAAAGTAACGATTTCAGATTCTAGATTACTTGGTTCTTCTACCTGTCTTTCTGGCACAAGTTCTAGTGTCTTAATGATTACAAATTCTATTTTTGAATCGTGTATTCAACAAGGAATTCTTGCATTTGGTTCAGAAGTTCAACTTGAAGATATTTCATTAGAGGAAGGAAATGGACATGGAATTTGGCTTCAATCAGCATCCGGTAATGTTACAAATTTAGATGCTACAAATCATACTGGTCGTGCGGCTTTATTTTTAGAAGATACAGGTAATTTATCTGTTTCTGGAGGCATATATAATGCCTCATCTGAACCTGCATTAATGACTCGTTATGTTAGTGAATTGAATGTTTCAGGTGGAAAAATCATTGCATCAACCGGAGCATTATTTGAGGAGTCATCTGGTAGTGTTAGTGGATTAGAGATAGATAGTGGTGGAGGAGCAGCAGTAGGATTGTATATTGATGGAAGTACGTCAAGGATTCTAACATTGACATCTATTCAGATTAAAGGATATGCAACTGGATTAGAATTAATGGGCGATAAAGACGATCTTGAAAACCCTCCAATTCAGATTATTTCCTCATCAATAGACGCGCCATTATCTGTACTCGGTCAGAGTTTACCCTTCCATATCATTGATACTTCGATTAGTGGAGATGTAGAGTTAATGTCTACAGCATTTACTTTTGAAGCAGCCCTCATTTCTTCCGAACCGAGCGGACAAATTTCTGTTACCGACCCTGCAGCATTGAAGATTGGAGAATCTCGCCTTGTCTTAGTAGAAGATTCAGATGGTTTCTTAATTTCATCGGGTAATGCAGAAATTAGAGTTCCCATTTTCCATCCTTTAATTAGTGAGCAATCAATTGCCGTATCACATGGTGATTATGCCACAATCATTCATAGAATGGTATCAGAAGCAGCGGACCTTTCTACTAATCAAGCAAGCCTTGAAGTATTTGCCACTGATTTTCTTCCTGCTACCTTTGATGTAACTATTGGTGATGGTGTATCGACTGATATTCTTCTATCTTTATCTCCAAATCATGACCCTGAAGTTTCAATCATTAATCCAGAAAATGGATTTGTGACCCATGTTAACAAAGAATTGAATCTTAGGGCCCTAGCATCTGATCAAGACCCAGGTCATTCTTCATCACTCCTTATTTCTTGGACATCTTCACCAGTGGGTGAATCGGTTTCAAAGGAGATTGGATCAGTTGTTGAGTTCACTTATTATCCAGATGAAGTAGGGGATTTTCTGATATCTGTATTGGTTCGAGATGTTTCTGGAGGTACTGCTGAATCATCAATATTAATCGAAGTATTGCCTTCAGATAATGATTTAGATTTCATTGAATCTTGTCCTTCGTCTGGAGATAATCCTTGGTTTGATCCGATTGAACTTCGTCTTTGTGGTCCTGATGAATTTGATGATGACGATGATAATGATGGATTAGCGGATAGTTCAGATGATTTCCCATTGGATCCTTGTGCTTGGCAAGATACTGATAACGACGGCCGTCCAGATTTATTGGAAAGTGATTGCGTAACCTCACTAATTGAGGATAATGATGACGACAACGATGGCTTAGCAGATGATGTTGATAATGACCCCAAGGTTCCTTATGTAGCAGATTCAAATTCGGATGATGAACCGTTGATTGTTACTCTTTTATCTCCTGGAGTAATATTACCATTGATTGTAATTGTGATAGCTACAATTTTACTAATTCGTCAACGCGAAGTTAATGAAAAATAGGTGTTCACATGTCTCAGGTTTCATCAATTGTGAATGAGGGGTCATCTATTGTTGGTTTTCTTGCAATTGGTTTTGTATCTGCAATTGTAATTTTTGATGGAGTCAGATATTTTGCCATGGAAAGAGAAGTTCCACGATTGGGGAATTTACCCAGAGGTGGATATGCATGGTCTACAACTGTTCGAATGGAATATGAGAGAAATTGGGCAAATGTGATTACCATTTTAGTCATGGCCATAATTCCTGTCTTGCTTAATCCAATTTTGAATATCCCCACAATTCAACTCGTTCTTTTCCCACTTGTTTTGGGAGGCATGCTTGTTTTACAATTGGTTCCTAAACGTTATGCTGTAACTAAAGACAGATTGAGCGCAGATGGATTTACCTTCGATTGGGAAAGTGTAGTTTGGTCTGGGTGGAAAGGAGGAAGTCGAATCGTTCTTCAACGTAGTGGTTGGTGGATTCTTGCCCCATTACCTCTTGGTGGTTCAACCAATGATCTTGAACAAGCGGCACTTCGAATAGAAGCAGCAGTTACTGGAAAATGGGGAGAAATAGAAAATATTCTTTCAGAACAAGAATGATTGTTACTCGCAACCATCAAATGCGGACTCTTGAAGGATGTAGTATGGCCGACCACCCTGATAACGAACCCATTTTGTCATATGCGCCCGGAAGTCCTGAACGCGCAGAACTTCAAGCTGAGATGGATAGGCAAATGAGTGAAGTTGTAGAGATTCCATGTGTG
Source organism: Methanobacteriota archaeon (assembly GCA_002708695.1). Classification (GTDB taxonomy): domain Archaea; phylum Thermoplasmatota; class Poseidoniia; order Poseidoniales; family Thalassarchaeaceae; genus MGIIb-N2. The sequence goes on from PAOZ01000018.1 coordinate 15,919, forward strand.
ATTAATGGTGAAGAAATTTTTACTGGGAACACAATGTCTCAAGTTATCCCTCATAAGCACGGCCATGTGTTGGCGAATGTACATCTTGCAGGACCCGAAGAGATGGAAGCAGCATGCCAAGCAGCTGTCGATGCACAAGCAAATTGGATTGCAATGGGTCTTGAAGAACGATGTGCAATATTTGAGAGAGCAGCTGATTTATTGGCAACAACATGGAGATCTAAAGCAAATGCATCTACTATGCTAAATCAATCAAAGACTGCATTCCAAGCAGAAATTGATGCTGTCTGTGAATTGGTTGATTTTTGGAGATTTAACACATATTATGCCCGAAATTTTCATGATGATTTTCAGCCTTTGATTTCTCCAGACGGAGTTCAAAATAGTACTGAGATTCGTCCATTGGAGGGTTTCATTCTAGCAATTACCCCTTTCAATTTCACCAGTATTGCCGCAAATCTACCTAGTGCGCCAGCTATTGTAGGTTGTACTGCAGTATGGAAACCTAGTCGCAATTCAATTCATTCAAATTATGTAATGATGGAATTAATGATGGAGGCAGGTTTGCCACCAGGAGTCATAAATTTCCTTCCTGGTTCTGGCGCAGATATTACCAGTGCTGCCTTACAAAACCCACATTTTGCTGGTGTTCATTTCACAGGTTCTACTGATACTTTCAATGGATTATGGGAACGAATCGCAGGGTCTCTTGGTAGCCTCATGTCTTACCCAAGAATTGTTGGAGAAACTGGAGGAAAGGATTTCATTGTAGCTCATCCTAATTGTGATCATCGTGGTTTGATTGTTGCATTACTTAGAGGCTCCTTTGAATTCCAAGGCCAGAAGTGTAGTGCTTCTAGCCGAGCATATATTCCTCGTTCTGTATGGGATTCAATTGAGAATGAATTTGTAGAAGAGATTGGTAAAATTACAATGGGAGATGCCAGAGATTTTACTAATTTCATGACTGCTGTAATTGATCAAAGGTCATTCGATAAAATCTCAGGATACATCACTCGAGCAGCCGACGATCCAGATTGTAGGATAATATGTGGTGGAAATAGCGATGATTCAGAGGGGTGGTTTATCGAACCGACAGTAATTGTTTGTGAAGATCCTAACTACGAATCAATGATTGAGGAAATTTTCGGCCCTGTATTATCAATTTACATTTACAAAGATACTGATTTCCTTAATGTTCTAGAGATGTGCGATCAAGCATCACCTTATGCATTGACAGGGTCTATATTTGCAAACGATGAGAATGATATCCAAACTGCTTTTGCTGCACTTAGATTTACTGCTGGTAATTTCTATATCAATGACAAACCAACAGGAGCAGTGGTTGCTCAACAGCCATTTGGAGGAGCAAGAGCAAGTGGAACAAATGACAAGGCAGGAGGGCCATTGAATCTTCTTAGATGGATAAGCCCTAGATCTGTAAAGAGAACATTATCTCCACCTCATAATTGGAGTTATCCATTTTTACAACCAGATGAGTGAAATAGGCAACCATTGATGATTCGTCTAGGCGGGTGGAACCATGGGTGATTCAGTGGAAGAGCGCGTCAAGTTCTTGGCGGCCGAGATTTCTCGTCATTCTGAATTGTATTACAATCATTCTGCTCCTGAAATTTCAGATGCTGAATTTGATGCCCTTTGGGATGAATTAAAGAAATTAGATCCAGAAAATGAAGTGTTACATCGAGTAGGTCCTGAACCATTGCCTGGTACAGTAAAAGTCGAACACACGTTTCCAATGCTTTCACTGGATAAGGGGACTACAGACGATGATATCTTTCATTTTGTTACTCAATCTACTTCTGGTGGGCAACGATATTTGGCTCAACCCAAATTAGACGGTTCAGCATTATCTCTAGAGTATGTTTCTGGAAATTTACACCGTGCAGCTACAAGAGGTAGTGGTGAAAGAGGAGAAGATGTTACGTTGAATGCAAAATTGGTAGCAAATATCCCTACTCGATTAAACCAACCTTATACGATTCATGTTCGAGGAGAGGTAGTAATGCCTTTGAAAACGTTTGAAGAAAAATACCGAGATGTTTCTCCTAACCCTCGAAATTTGTGTTCCGGTGCATTACGTCAAAAGCATGGAGATGGAAAGGCTGATGCAGCGGATTTGGTGTTTTGTGCTTATGATGTTCAATTCCCCTCTAATTCTCCTGATGTTACGTACGATAGTGAATTACTTGAATGGTTACAGAAAGCAGGAATTGAGCCAGCACCTTGGCAAATTTTCGAATCAGACACACCTCAGAATGAAATGATTCAGTATACTAAAGAATGGAGTATGAAACGCCCATCATATGAATTCGAAATAGATGGAATTGTCTTCAAGTTAGACGAATTAGATAAGAGATTGACATTGGGAGTTACAGCACACCATCCTAGATGGGCATTGGCATGGAAATTTCCATCCCAAGAAGCGCATTCAGTTTTATTGGGTGTTGATTGGCAAACAGGAAGAACAGGATCCGTTACGCCAGTTGCAAGAATTGCCCCACAAATGGTAGGCGGAGTAACAGTAGAAAATGTGACATTACATAATGTTGGAGAAGTTGAACGATTAGGGGTTAAAATTGGTGATAAAGTCAAAATTACTAGAAGAGGTGACGTAATACCAAAAATAATTGAAAATTTAGGAAAGGCATCATCAACTGATTTAGAGAATAGATTTCATGCTGATGGAACACAGTTTTCTGGAACGTTATCCTTCCAAGAAATTATAATTCCAGAAAATTGTCCCGCCTGTAATCGAAATTTAACGATGGAAGGAGCTTTCCTAAGGTGTTTATCATTGGATTGTGATGCAAGAACTGCACGCGCCCTTGCCTATTGGTGCCGTTCTTTGGAAATGGATGGAATTGGTGAGAAATTAATTGAAGCCTTGCTTGAAAATGAATTAATTTCATCAATTGCTGATATGTATAAATTAACTCCTTCTCAATTATCGAAATTAGATAGAATGGGCGAAAAAAGTGCTAACAATGTTATTGAGGAATTAGAGAGAACTAGAACATTGAATTTAGCAAAATTTCTTCATGCATTAGGTATGGAAAGAATAGGTCCTGAAGTTGCAATGTCAATTTCGTTACACTTCATATCTCTTGAGAAATTACTTCTGTGGGTTGATGAAGGGGAAGATAATGAATTAACTCAAATCGATGGAATTGGTGAAAAGGTGACATCAATTTTTAGAGATGGAATTTCAAAGCGGAGACTCCTAATTGATGAACTTCAAGAACTAATTTCCATTACTGATGAAGGCGAGAAATCAGCAGGAGTTTTAGATGGCCTATCTTTCTGTATCACAGGATCCCTTTCTAGACCTAGAAAGGAAATCGCTGAGGAAATCAAGAATGCTGGCGGGAAAGTAGTATCCAGTGTATCTGGTAATCTTGATTATTTGGTTGCAGGTGAATCTGCAGGTTCAAAATTACAAAAAGCACACGATTTAGGAGTTGCAATTCTTAATGAAAATAATCTTCAGTCATTGTTGAATGAAAACGAATCAAACTCCTTACAACAAGATAATGAGAACCCCTCGACTCAAAAGACAGGTACTTTAGACGATTGGGCATAATTATCCATATAACATTCCAGAAGGCTGAGAAGATTCTGCTTCCTCTTCCAATTTCCCTAGATGGGCTTCAAGCATTTCTCGAATCTGTTCTTCAATTCTTTCTGCTTCTTCAATCAATGGATCAGTTGGTAGCGATAAATTTGGAAATAGTAAATCTAACTTCTCAATAATTCTAGCAGCAGCCCTTGCATCTGGAAGTCCTGCACCTGGCGGACCATTAGCTTCTGCAAGGATTGCGAAAGTATCGAGACCACGTCGTCGGCACTCTCCTAATAGTAATCCAGTCATTCCAGCGATTACACCTTGTTTGAGCAGCGGTATTTCCATTTCTTCCAAACGTTTTCTAGTGGCTGGAGTAGCCCCAATTCCAAGTAGAGTTTCATCCGATTCGTCGTCATCAATAATTTCGTGAGCATGTTCATCAGTATGAGAAAATGAATCAATAAGAACCCCTCCTGCAACCTTTGCTTCTTTCGACCAATCTAGCAGAACTTCGCTCAAAGGAAGAGCCATTTCATTTCTAATCGGTATTTCAGAAACGATTAGAATTAATTTGTCACAACCATCCACATTACACACAGGTTCTCCCGCATAGAATCTTAGTGGAGGCATAGGTTGCCCATCTTTCACTAAGCAAACTGCAGGTAACCCAGACGCTCTCACTCCTCCTACAAATGTGAGTTCTAGTTGCTCTACAAGGTAGTGTGCTACAATCGAAGTAACGTAACTAACAGAAGGAAAACAGGTGATTACCAATGCTCCTTCAGCGTCCACAGTCTCACTTACTTTCAGAATCGGTGGGGTACTCATGATGTGCCGTGTGAGTCGGTGGAATTAATCATTGGGCCGTTACATGTCGCATTGAGGGGGAGACGAGATGGGGGTTCCAGCACACCAACTTTCTCCTTCGTCTTGGAATAATTTTGAATCCTGTCCAAGAAAGTATTGGCTCTCAAGACAACGACTTCCACGTAAGGCAGGTATGGCTGCAACCATTGGTACAGCAGTACATGATAGTGTAGAAGATATGTGTAATATTGATCTAAGTTCTAGAGATCCCGACGAAATTGGTTGGCTTCCACCAACTGCTAAGGCAATTTTGGATCTTCATTGGCAGAAAGAGAAGGACATTTTCTTAGGGACTCCCCGACATCCTGCTTTCAAAGATGGAGAGATTATTCGGGCACACGATTTACTCATTGGTTCTCTCAATTTACTAATCTCGAATGCAAAGATTGGCAAAGTTCGCATGTCTGAAGTTTCCATAGCACAATGGAGAATGGTTCAGGACACTGTACTTGCTGCTGAAGGCACTTTGCGTTCTTCTTGTGGGAGATTAATGGGTCGACTTGATCTATTGGTAAAGGAGTTAGATGATGATAGAAATCCAGTAGGTTGGATTGTTGCCGATTTAAAAACAGGAAAAATGCCAACCGGAGGTCTTTACGACACTGTCAGCCGACAATTACGATTCTATCGTGATATGTTGTTGGAGAATAATCCGAATGCTCCCAAAGTACGTGCTCAAGGATGGTATTCTGCAGGACCTAAAGTGTATGAAGCAGAAGGCCCCTCAGTTTTGGAGGATGCATTTAGAGCATGGGAAGGAATGGCAATAACAAAGGAACCTTTAGCGGCAAATCCCGATGAAGAAGCATGTCGTTTTTGCGAATGGAAAGCTTGGTGCCCTTCATGGTTTCATTCGAGATCCAATGGTGGACTTCCCCCTAGTGAAGGATTATTCCGTGATGAGGTTGCTATTGTTTTACAGTTTGATACTGCTAGTGGCGCATGTATGGTAGAATTACTTACTTCCAAAGACGAAGAAGGAGGTATTATTCCCTCAGGACGAACCGTTGGTATTGTATGCAAAGGCCAGTCATTGGATCAAATGAGGTCTGTAATGGAATCAGATCATAAGGGAGCAGTATTTCTAGGATCTATTCGTTCAAATTCTCGACCTTGGGCTATGGGAGATTGGAGTGAAGTGTTACCATGGTCTCCATTATTGGAATCTATCCGAGGTAAAAAATGAAGTTAGAGTATATCTTTGATTAAATGAAATATATCCTCACCAAACGGTCCTGCTGGAGAACATAGCCATCGAATATATCCTGGATCTTCTTTAGCAATTACATGCAAATCTCTTGATCGATATTTTCCAAAATTGAAAATGATTCTATCCCCGTTTTTTCGTAATTTTCCGCCAGTGCCCTGCAAAGGTTCTAGGTCATCTAAACTAGGCCCTAATTGGTTAGTTTCTGAATCTCCAGTAGCAATCCAATTTTCTATTTCATTAGCAGAACATCGAAAATGTCGAGGATGTTTAGCTATCCATCTCCAAAGTAATAGGAGAGTTGCCCCTGCATCAGCGGCAGCATCATGCGCATTATTCAACGAGATATTTTCTCCCCTACACAGAGTTCCTAAATCATGTCTTCCAGGAATTTTAAGGCGTTTTGCTAATCGAAGTGTATCTATCATTGCATGAGGTTTTGGAACTAATCTTCCAATTCTGGCAAATTCAGCTGATAATAAGGGCCAGTCATATCTCTGAATATTATGGCCAATTACTATTGAATCATTTAACAAATCATGTATATTTTCTGCATGTTCTGTAAATATGTCCTTTCCCTTTACATCTTCATCATAAATACCATGTACAGAACTTGCTTCGATAGGAATTTTACAAGTCGGATTAACTATTTTGTTTACTGAAATTAAATCTCCTTCCACATCGCTACCCACGAGAGCATATTGAACAATTCTATCTCGCCGAATATCCAATCCAGTAGTCTCTAAATCAAATGCTAAGACTCGAAATCCATCAAATGGGTCCTCGGCCATATGCGTTCCTTAGAATCGACCGTTTTTCATTCATCGCGTTCATTTGAAGTACCAAATTTTCACTATATTTGAGTCATTCAAGCGTCAGGGCTAAACCATGAGAGCGAAGAGTCGATGATATGAAGAGCCCCAGATTCCTAACTGGAAGCCTTCTAATTTCTCTTCTTCTTAGTATTTCATTAGCAGGATGTACTGGAGTTTTAGCCCCCGTATCCCCTACCGCTAGATTAGAGATTGATGTAGATACTATCAATGTTGGAGAAGCAGTCAATTTCGATGCCCGTTCATCTACAACTCCAGACCCAACTCTAATCACATCATATCTTTGGGATTTTGGAGTTGCTCAACGAAATTCATCAAATGGGTATGTTAGTCAAGTTTTCAATGAACCAGGGCGTTTCGATGTCCAGTTAACTGTGGTTAATGACATGGGTGGAGAAGATTCTGTTAGTGTTTCAATATACGTAAACGCATTACCAATAGCAGCAATATCTGGTCCAACAGCAGTGAAAACTGGAACACTGGTAACGTTTGATGCATCTTCATCAGTTGATCCCGAAGGTGGTGTTTTGCAATATGAATGGGATGCAGATTGGTCAAAAGATACCAATGGTGATGGTAATTTCCAAAATGATGTCGATGAAACAAATTCAACCTTAACTTTCTTGCCAGATTCTTCCGGTGACCTAAGGGGTTCGTTAACAGTAATCGATGACAAAGGTGCAACTTCTACAACAACTTGGGAAATCCGAATTTTAGAGAGAAGCTTCAATGTTACTTGGCGCCAACAAACAATGACAGTTTCTTGGGATGGATATTTGGAGCAAGGAGAATCGTACGAGATTTCTCATGTTCCTTCAGAAGGGAGTAGAATTTTCGGATTTAATGGAACATTAACTCTTGCTAGAGACATAGTTCCAGCTCAATGGCCTGAAGACAATTTTACCATGGTTGTATCAATTCCAAACTCTGGTTGGAATGCTAAAGTTAAGACCAAACAAGATTCTCCCACAACCAATTCTACCGGTTCAATTGAAAGAACAGATCTGAACCCATTTCCAAATGAACCAATTACATACACAGCAGATTCACCCGATGCATTGTTGGAAACATTACTGATGGAGCCGGGTGCTAGATTTGGTCAAGGTGAATGGATTTGGACATTGACTGCTGATGAAGCAGATCCAGATTTGATAGATCAACTAGATCCCGACCCTGGAAATGATTGGAATCTTGAAGTTGAATTCATAATTTTAATTCCTGTAATTCTTGAAGTGGGAATGCTTTGAAATTTATATCAAAAGGAATCCCTTAGAACTAAAGACGGTTGGGAAGAACATGGCGACCTCGATTCAAATCAAGAAAGCGACTTTGAAAGAGCGCATTGTCGTTGATGTGGATGTATGGATGGATGATCCAGAAGATCACGATTTTTCGCCCCGTGCTAGAATGACAGAGGGGCAGTTACATATCCAAAACGCCGAGCAAGACGATGTGTTTTCAACATTTAATTTAGAAGAGGAAATGCAAATCATTGCAGAACGAGATCGCTGTATTGAACTAAGAATAAAGTTCGGGGTTCATGGGATGCATGGAACTTTGACTCACAAACATCCATTGCCTCGTACAGGACCGAATTCAAAGAAATTAGCAGAATCACGATGGAAGACCTTACTTCCCCTAGAAATCACTTCTTGAAAATGAAAAATCGTGGGGCCCCTGGGTCTCCCCTCAATCCATTGAAGTATTTTCAAATCCAAATATAATCATGGGCAATCAAAAGCAAGCAAGGGAAGAACGATTAAAGCGTGAAATTAGACGCTATATACGATCAAATCCAGATTGTACTGCTAGCCAAATTGTAGCTCATTTGAGCATTGACTTGCGTATGAGAAACCATGGTTTAACTCCTCGAAAGGTCGGTTTTTTCATTCCTCGTTATGTGAATGATGTTGATTGGCGATTAGATAGTTCTACAGGAAAGCGCCTTTACTCGATGGCCGAATGATTCGATATAACCGAGGGGGTTAAACCGAAAGCGTGGGTCCACAGGTCGTTGGACCCATAGTGTAGTCTGGATATCACACGAGCTTGCGGAGCTTGTAACCCGTGTTCGAATCGCGGTGGGTCCGCTTAATCAACTTCCGAATGAATGAATAACTGAATTTTTGATTCAAGGACATGAGCAAGAAATATTTCATCAAGTTTGTGTCGGAACCGAAAAATGATCCATTAAAATCGATTGTAGGAATCGCATGTACTGCACAATCTATTGCAGATGGCCATGATGTAAGTGTATTCTTCGCTGCGGCTGGTACAAGATTACTTGATCCAGAATATATCGATGAATTGAATCAAGAAATGGGCCAAGATTCTAAATTTGTGACAGAAATGATGGAGAAAATTAGTGACAATGCTACCCTTTACTGTTCATGGGCTTCGGTAAAATCAACTCTTGGACACAGCGAAGGAGATGGAGCTTTGATTGTATCAGATGACAACATCACATGGAGTGGTCCACCCGGTGTTATTGAATTAAGTTCAGCATCTGAAATACAGTTGGTTTATTGATTTCAAATCAGTGGGTCTGCTTATCTATTACTTATGATTCGAAGGATCATGTCAGTGGAATTGACCCGTCGTGTTGATTGGCCAATGATCGATCCTGCTCAAGTGGTATATTATCCAGTATATTGGGATTTAGCACATCGTTTTTTTGAAGAATCGTGGGAAGAAATATGCGGGATATCGTACCCAATAATCATTCATGAACATCGTTTGGGATTCCCTGCCGTTTCAACTTCTTCAACTCATCATTCTCCTCTAAGGTATGGAGATACAGTACATTGTCGCCTTTGGGTGTCCAAGGTTGGCAAATCATCAACAGATTGGAATTATTCTTTCTCAGATCAAACAGGAAGATTGGTTTGGACCGGAGAAGTAACAACTGTTTGTGTGGATTTAGATTCGTTCGAATCGGTTGAAATCCCTCCAATATTTGCAGATGCTTTACGCAAATGTAGCGAGAATTGATGGGTGAGCCTAACATTCGGAAACCATGAGCGCCCCCCTTTCCATCAAATGGGACGATGATGTAGAAGATTCAAAAGTCCCAATTGAGATTCCAATCAAACCTCAAAATGGCTTGCTCAAAATTATTGCATTGTTGATACTAGTTGGAGGAATTTTGGTTTTTTCAATTGGTGCATTGGCATTCATGCCTCAAGAAGTGCCTCCAGACTTCTATGAAGAACAAGCGAATACAATGAATACTGCAGGACAGAATGTTACTGTTGAAGAAGTACAACAATTCTTTGAAGCCACAGAGAAATATGCAGATATTCAGAGAGTAATTGAGGTATTGGCAGGAATTGGTTTGATTGCAGGAGGAGTGATGCTCTATTTCGCGAATCCTAAAGGAATTTATGTTGGAACTATTGGAGGTTCTTTGGTGATAGTTGATGCAATAATTATCACTGTAGGATTATCTGCAGTAGAAACAGAATCCTTTGTTTTAGTGGCATCGGGATATATGTTACAGGGGTTGATGTCAACATGCGGAGTATTTTGTACAGTTCTTCCTTTACTTCCTCTATTTTCTTCTGGTTTAAAAGCAGCCTTGAATAATCATTCTGAATTAAATCCTAAGACAATAGAATCGGATGATTCCTCAGAGGAATGATTACTCCGGTTTTGGCCATTTTTTCTTTAATGCCTCTCTTAAGTCATCATTCATTTTTGCATCCCACCAATTTGCTCTTCTCCAAATTGCATAACGCCCTCGAACTCCCCTAAGATCTGCTCCATCAAGACGAGCATCTTGGAAATTTGAAAGATTTAATTTCGCTTTTGTCATTCGTGCGCCCCTAAGATCTGCTCCATCTAGAGCACATTTCATCAAATCGGTTCCAATCAAGGATGCGTTTCTTAGATCTGCCCCTGCTAGATTGGAACCTTGTAAATTGGCACCATCTAAAATGACTCTTCGAAGGTTCGCTCCTTCGAGATTGGTCTCTCTTAGGTCTTGATTGATTTTTGATTGGAAAGACCAATCAACAGGTTCAATCTCATCATCCTGTTGTTCGGACATTTTCGAATCACTGGGCTCTTGAATCAAGATGCGCTCGCCCTTCCGGTGTTAGAATCATGAATCGATTCTTGTCGGGGTGTTCTTCTGTATATTCTAATCGACCTTGATCTCTAAGTCTGTTGAGATATAGAGAGATATTCCATTTCTCCACATCTTCTGCATCTTCTCCTGAATCAATGAATAGTTGTTTGAGTTCTCTTGGAGGAGAGTCAAGTTGCCCTTCTACTTCACGAAGGTAGTGAATTGCAGCCAAAATCTTGTCAGGCTTTTTTCTTAATCGACATGTGTCTACTAGAGATTTGAAAGCTGAACCTCTCTCTGGCATTCCACTTGCTCTTGCTGCTTCTCTTGCTGCTTCAAACGCCATATCTCTTCGATCTCGAACCTTTTTTAGAGCACTAGACCATTGTTCATCAGCCCGAAGTTTCAGAATTTCTGCGGTTACAACTTGCTCAGTACCACGCAAATCTATCTTCGCATTTCCTACACGGATAGAGAGTCGCGCTTCGTGAGAGTTGTTCTCGTCGCCCCCCATTTGCGCCACCTAACGCCCCGACCATTCTCTGACTTGTCTTAACCGTTACCGTGGAGAGAACATATCATTCGACGTGGAAATTCCCCCACATTTTTGAGGTAATCCAGTTAACCAATACACATGACAGCGTCCAGAGAGTCCACTCATGCTTCTTGGAAAGGATTTGTAATCGCTTTCCTAATGATTGGTTTGAGTGTAAGTCCATTGATTGGTACAGTGACTGCAGAAACTACAGTCACACAGTTTGACGGAGGATTAGATTCGGTGACTTTGAATGGAAATGGAACTGTTGATTTAGCTCTTGAGAGGAACACAACTGTTACTGGAGCATCGTTTGAAATTAGGTATGAAGTCACTGATCCAACTCCAGGTGCAATTCAAATGGATATTGGTGACGATGGATTACATGAATGGAGATTTGGTGGTACAAGAGATGGAGATTTAGGGAAACAGACTAGATTTTCAGATAATAGTTCTCTGGCATCGACAAATTTAGTTCCTGGAAATTGGTTGCCTACTTCATGGACTTTTGATGTTCCAACAGAAGCCGACGTCGATACCGCAGATCTAAATCTTTCATTTGAACCAGAAGTTGGAGGAGCAGTTATTTCTTCAGGTTCATTGGATGATATGGTTTCAGCAGATATCGATGGAGATGGTGTGGAAGAGATTGTGCTTCTTGACAAGGATCACGCTGCCAGTAATGGAACTGGCTCTTATCTTGGCATAGTAGATTGGACATCTTCATTGGGTTTCTCATCAATTTCTTGGGTCTGGACTTGCTCTGGAGGAACTAAGATAATGATTGGTGATGCAAATAATGATTCTCAAGACGATGTTTTCCTCCAAGATTCTACCAATGGTTCAGTTTGTTTACATTTAGCAACATCATCAGGATTGGGATTATTCAATAATATTTCATTGACACCAGCGGGGTCTTTAGTTGATGCATATGTGGATGATGTAGATTTAGACTCAAGGGCAGATTTGGTATTTATCACTGGAACTGGTGATTTAGGAGTCGCTCTAAGTGGCACTGGTTCGTATTCTAATTTTGTCAATGTATCCGTTCCATCAAATTCCAGTGGTGGAGGTGGCCCAGGTGGCGGAGGTGGCCCAGGTGGCGGAGGTGGAGGAACCTCCACTCTATCTGATTTAGTCGCCATCGATTTATGGTCAGGCGTAAAAACAGCAGCAGTTGCTGAAGAAAGTGAAGCTCACGTTTCCTTTTGGAATTTTTCTGGTAGCCCAGGAGCTTACGCATGGGTACAAGGAATGGTTGAAGCATACGATCTTGAGACATCATTACAAGTCGTAGATATGGATAATGATGGGGATCCAGATTTAGTGGGGAATGATGCGTTAACAGGATTTACAACCGCTATCTGGAATGGCACCTCCTTTACTTCTACTACTTCTCAAGTAGTCTATACTACTCCTCCAATTTTTGGTGATTGGGATGGAAGTAACAATGTTCGAGCCATGTTAATCGATACAGGTTCTGTAGATGGGAGTGATTCTACATTTACAGGCAGTATATCTGTTTACGGTGTTTCATCATCAGGAATCCAAACTACTCCGATTCAAACGTTGGAGCCAATTACAGCTCCAAGAAATATGATTATGATTGATTTTGATTCAGATGGAATACCTGAACATATTGTTGAAGGTGGTGAAGCAACACGTTCTCTGTTTGTTGCAGGATGGCATACGATGGAATTGGATCTTGATGCTGATGGAACGGCAGAGGCAGATGAAAGCGGATATGCAGGCGATGGAACTCAAGGAGTATCTTCTCTAGAATGGTTTGACACAATGGGAGTTCTTGGACAAAAGGTTCAGAGTGAATTACAAGGTTCAACTCAATCAACAGATCTTTTTGGTACTGATTTCGCAATCATTCAACCATACGCTAGAGTTAGTGGAGATGGTGATTTAATTGGTTCAGGTTTGGATGTTAGATATTCAATTACATTAACAGTTGATCAAAATCCTGTATATGGAAATCTTAGTTCTTCGATAAACAGAGAAATGGTTGCAGGAACAGGAACTTTTTCGGTTTCTATGAAATTTAATTCTACGCAAACAGGTACAATTCTCGTTCAAGGGCTTTTACTTACCCATGTTCCTGGTGCAAGTAATCTTGATCTTCCAACCCAACCAATTCTTGTTGAAGCCATCATCCCTTCAGAGATTGCAGCGAATTTAACTTCCCCATTTGCAGCATTTCAATGGAATGAAACATCTTCACACAATCTTTCTACATTTTTGGAATATGAAGTTTTCAGAACTGGGCCCGGAGAAACTCTCAATCTATTAACTCCTTATTCCAATAGTATGAATTCCATGTTTATTGATGAAGGACTTTCAGTAGGAACTTACGATTATTATGTTCGTGCATCACATGAAAATGGTATACAATCTAACCTTTCTGATGAATTGACAATCACTATTGATCCTCCTCCTCCAGACACTACTCCACCAGAGAGCCCAACCAATGTTTCTGCATCTGATGTTCCATCAGATCAAGGTGGTCAATTGTTGGTAAATTGGACAGATAGTATTTCGATAGATTTGCATCATCACCTTGTGTTTGTTGATACACTTCCATTCACTAATGTATCAACACGAAATCCTGTTGCGAATCTTACTGCAGGTAATTCTTCAATTGTAATTACAAATACCTCGGACCGTTTGGATAATACTGGTTCGGTGGCAGATTTAGGATCCTCTATTGTTGATAATACCGATTTATATGTCGCCGTAGTGGCAGTAGATTTGGTAGGGAATTTTGAATCTAATGTAGTAACAATTGGTCCCGTTCGTACGTTTAACGACACTGCTATTGGGACATCATTATCGATTTCGGTTTCAACACCTTCTAATCTAGAAGTATCTGGATTATCCTTGCCAGCTGCTGGAAGGGCAGATTCTGTTGTAATTGATATTACATTGAGTATGGACGGTTCTCCTGCTTCGGGAGAGTCCGTTAATCTAATCATGTCTGATGGGTCAGTTCAGATATCTATTGATGGAACGACCAATTCTCAAGGAAAGGTTACCTTTGTTGATGGCAATTGGGGTAATTTGTTGGACACCGATGGTCGATTGTTAGGGGAAGTTCAGTTAACTGCTACCTTCAGTGAAAGAACCGAATCGTCAGGAGGACAAACAATTCTAGGAAGCGTTGCTTCTGCATCAATGGTTAGTACAGCATCATCAACTGTTTCTGCAGTTGAATCATCTATACAATTGGATTCTGATGATTCAGCACTAGTTCGTCTACAAGTGAGTACGGATGCCAATGATATTTCATTGATTGAAAATCTTCCTTTCCTTTGGACATTAGGTAATGCAACAAATGGTGTATCTTCCTCAAATGGTATATCGAATGTTCAAGCAAATGGATTCTTAGAAAAGAATGTAGATTATCCAGGTGGTGGAGAAATTGTGTTTGATTATGATAGTGCAAATGCTCCATTTTGGATGTTTATGTCTCCTTCATCAATCACTATCGATCTGCTTCCATTCCCAGAAGAAAACACTAACGGAGGAGAAACCAATACAGGAAATAATGCAACAGAACCATCTCCAGATCCAGATTTAATTGCACTAATTCTTGATTGCGGAGATATTGAATGGTCTATTCCTGATAACTCAACTAAGTGGGCAGGAAATCCTGCGAAAAATATTCGAGAATGTTCCATCTATAATTCAAATCAAGTAACCGTATTTGTAGAGATGGATTTAGATTTGAGTGTTCAAGGAGTAGAAATAGATGGAGACTTAGGATCATCTTTCAGTCTATTTTCCAATGAGACACGTTCTTTGACTCTAACAGTACGAGATTCAGGATCTTTCCGTGATGGTACAATCGAACTAACATTTGAGATCAACGCTCCCGATTTCATTCAAAATTCTTCTTCAATATCGTTGAATTTTTCATTCACCGCTGATGAGATTCAAGTTGATAATTCAGATTCTAATGGAGAAGAGGCTTCATCAGATAATTCGATGATGATAGTAGCTGCAATTTCAGTGGGGGTATTACTTGCTTTGATTATAGGAGTCGTAATTCTACGACGTTCAACGGATGATGAAGACGATGAAGATGATATGGATGAAAAACTTGGATCAATCCCGTTGGCAGTTTCGGGTGACGCAAATCAGACAGGATTTGACTCTGATATTCCAAAAGGAGTTCCGTTGGACGAATTAATGCGTCAAGGAAAGAAACCAACTCCAGTTTCAATGAAAGGACGACGAAAGTCCAAAGAAAATGAGGAAGAAGAGCCAGAGATTGAGGAAGAAGAGCCAGAGATTGAGGAAGAAGAGCCAGAGATTGAGGAAGAAGAGCCAGAGATTGAGGAAGAAGATGATTATAC
>PAOZ01000019.1 GCA_002708695.1 Methanobacteriota archaeon
AAAGGGCGTTTTAGAAGGAGGAGGACTCCCTGGAAAACTTGCAGATTGTCAATCCCGAGATCCTAGCGAATGTGAAGTATACCTTGTAGAAGGTGATTCAGCAGGAGGTTCAGCGAAAACAGGCAGAGATAGACGAATTCAAGCAATTCTCCCATTACGTGGGAAAATTCTCAATGTAGAACGGCAAAAACACAACGCTGCAAAGGTGTTTCAAAACCAAGAAATTCAAACCATGATTCGAGCTCTAGGAGCAGGAGTAGGAAATAATAGCGAAGAAGAGGGGTCATTCGATACTGAAAAATTACGATATAACAAAATTATCATCATGACTGACGCAGATGTTGATGGTGCTCATATTCGCACACTTATGCTAACTTTCCTCTGGAGATTTATGCGACCTGCAATAGAAAATGGCCATGTTTTCATAGCACAGCCTCCTCTATTCCAGCTTTCAAAAGGGAGGGTGAGCAAGTATGCATTTACAGATGAAGAACGAGATAATATCCTTGAAGAATTGAAAGGAGATAATCCAAACGCTAAAATCGGGGTGCAGAGATACAAGGGACTTGGTGAAATGAATCCTGATCAACTATGGGATACTACCATGAATCCGGAAACAAGAACAATGCTGAAAGTAACTGTAAAAGATGCAGAAGAATCCGATCGAATGTTTGAGATTTTGATGGGCGAGGATGTACCCGATAGAAGGGCGTTTATCGAACGTCATGCTAAGGAGGTGACGAACCTTGACATCTGAAGAGGAAAATACAGAAATAGAAAGTGGCGATGCTGTAGAAACTGGAAACGTTCTAAATCGTTCATTAAATGATGAAATGAAAACATCATACATCAATTATGCAATGTCTGTAATTATTGGAAGAGCCCTACCTGATGCAAGAGATGGATTGAAACCAGTTCATCGTCGTGTGCTTTACGGAATGCATGAAGGAGGCCATACCTCTGAAAAGAAATTCAGTAAATCAGCACGTTCTGTTGGAGAAGTTATGGGTAAATATCACCCTCATGGAGACCAATCAATCTACGATACGATGGTCAGGATGGCTCAAGAGTTTTCTCTTAGATACCCACTAATTGATGGGCAAGGGAATTTTGGTTCTATTGATGGAGACCCCCCAGCAGCAATGCGATATACAGAGAGCAGATTAGATAGAATTTCAAAGCATATGCTTGAAGATATAGAAAAGAAGACTGTCGATTTCCAACCAAATTTCGATGATTCCGAAATGGAACCAACAGTGCTTCCCGCTCGACTGCCCAACCTACTCTTGAATGGGTCAGATGGAATCGCTGTTGGAATGGCAACGAGAATTCCGCCCCATAATCTCACAGAGGTAGCCGGAGCAATTAACCTACATGTCGAACGTATACTGGAAGAAGGAGTAGAAAATTCTGGTATGCCCAATGTAGAAATCGAGGAATATATGGAGCATATTCAGGGACCAGATTTTCCTACAGGAGCAACCATTTATGGTGGCGATGGAATCAAAGACATGTACACAACTGGGAAAGGGAGATTTCATATTCGTTCTCGTTGCGATGTTATTGACGATTCCTCTGGAAAGAAAATCATTGTCCATGAAATCCCATATCAAGTGAAAAAATCAGATATGCTTGTTCATATCGCAGATTTGGTTACAAAGGGTACAGTCGTTGGTATTCGAGATATTCGTGATGAATCCTCAAAAGAAGGAATTCGAGTTGTTATTGAAGTGAAAAATAATGCAGACCCTCACGCTGTTCTTAATCAATTATTCAAATCAAGTCGCTTACAAGAATCCTATTCAGCGAATATAATGGGTATTCTCGATGGCCGTCCTGTGTTGATGAAATTACGTGATATGTTGCACACATATGTAGAACATCGTGAGTCAGTCATTGAGCGTAGAGCAATTTTCGAACTAGAAAAAGCTGAATCAAGAGCACATATTCTCGAAGGTTTGGTCAAAGCACAAGATCGAATCGACGACGTAATCACAGTAGGTAAAGCAAGTTCAAGTAGAGAACAGTTTGAATCAGTCCTTCAAGGAAATGAAACAATGCCAGGAATTGCTACATTTGACTTCACTGAACCTCAGGCGAAAGCTATAGCAGAACGTCGCCTTTACCAACTGAGTCGCCTCGATGTTGAGAAAGTCAACAACGAATATGAGGAATTAAAAATCAAGATTGCCGATTTGAAAGATATTATTTCTTCTCGTGCGCGACGTTTGGGAATTCTAATAATTGAACTCAACGAAATGGTAGAAAAACACGGAGATAATCGTCGTTCTGATATTAATCATAATCCATTGTCAATGGACCGTGAAGATTTGATTGAAGAACGTGCGATTGCAATTACATTAACTGATGACAACTATATTCGGCACGTGCCTGTAGAAAGTTTCCGTATTCAAAATCGCGGCGGCAAAGGCCTCAAGGGCGTCTCCACAAAGGAGGAGGATTCACCACAGTCAATCGTGACATGTTTTAGTAAAGACCGCCTACTTATCTTTACAAATCTCGGCCGAGTTTACGGACTTAAAGCATGGGAAACACCACAAGGAAGCCGCCATAGTCGAGGAACACACATCAGAAACTTACTAGAGAATTTACAAGAGGGCGAAGATATTGTTAGTATCCTCCCCATTTCCAAAGAACTTGTTGAAGAAGTAACAGAGAAATGTCTCAAAGTCAAACTTGAGAAAGGTGAAAAACGCCCAAGTTCAGGTTATTGTCTCCTTTTCGCTACAAAATTAGGCCTTATCAAAAAGACCGATTTGCACGAATACGTTCGAATTAATCGAAACGGAAAGTTGGCAATGACATTCAAACTTGAGGGAGATGCACTTGTGAACGTCCAACAGAGCGTTCAAAGTGACGATGTCGTAATGATTTCATCAACTGGTTACGCAAGTCGATTCAAGTGTGATGCAATTAGAACATCAGGACGGAAGTCAGGAGGAGTTTATGGAATTAAAGTTGGAAACAGAAAAGGTTCAGGTGGAGGCATTGTTGTTGGCATGCTTGCTATGAGTGATTATGATTCACAAATTCTAACGATTTCCAAATTTGGTATGGCAAAGAGAAGTAGACTAGGAACAGCTAATCGAATTCCTGACCTTGACCGAGATGGAAATGAGCGTTTAGACGATGAGGGCAAAATCAAGATGATGACAGACGGTTATCGCTCAACTAAACCTGGTGCAAAGGGTGTTCGAACCATGAAACTCGATGAAGAGTTTGACGACGAACTGATTAGTGTTCGCCGTATTCCAGATTTAGACGATAATTTGTTTGTATTGACAAAGAAGGGCATGATGATTCGTCTTTCAGTAAATCAAACGAAAGAAACTAGTGGTAAATCCACAAGAGGAACGCGAATTATGGAGTTAAGATCTAAAGATAAAAAGTCATTTAATGATGAAATTATCTTTACAGCAAGATTGCCTGCATCACTAATTGATAACCAAGATGATGATTTTGAAGAGCAAACGCCCACATCTGGGGAAGAAGAATGAACCGCTTCGCTTAAGCCAGCCTGATGGGTCGTATGGGTACTGCGGCAGTCGCATAGCCTGGCCATTGCGCTGGATTGCTAATCCAGTGGTGTCTCACCGCGAGGGTTCAAATCCCTCCTGTCGCGCCATTAATCGAAGAAATCGTCTAAATCATCGCCTTGACCATCAGAGGAACGATCCCCTACTTTCTCAAGTAAGAACTTCAAACGCCGTCGGATTTTTCGATTTCGATTTATTACCATTGGAACAGCAATAAGATTGATTGCAATAATGACAATAGCAACTAAAGAAGACGTTTGGAAATTCTGATCAGAGATGTCTTCAAGGAAACTATTCATCCAATCGTTCTCATGATTTCGTTCAGGAGTAACTACATCGGGAATCAAATGAGGATTAGTTTCCCAAAACTGATCAGTAATCAATATTGATGCAGTGTTATCATTACGAACTATAAAATCAGAATTACCGACTGAATCTTCAGGAATTAAGATGTAATAATATGTCTGCCCGATAGAAAGGCCGTCTTCTCCTGATGCCTGAACTTCGGTATACGATTCAGAAGTCAATGGCTCCCCCCATAATCCAGTCAAAATAGGTTCAATAAATTGAACTGATTGGGGTAAATTCTGTGTACGATACAAGGACCAAGTAACATTTTCTTCGTCAGGCAATCCATCACCGTCTTCATCAGGAATCTCGGGATAAATCCAAGTTACAGTGACAGAATGGGAATCTTTCTCATTTCCTGGAGATATATCATAATCATAAGAAAGAGTTACTCGAACATCTTGCATCTCATAATCAGGCGGATGAGCATCGCCACACTGAAGATCAGGATTGCCTACATCTTTGAATCCTGTAACATTACCATGAGTATAATCAACAAGTCCTTGATGGTCAATAGCTGCAAGGATGTAACTTGCACAAATCCCCTCTTCTAGAGGAACTGGATCTTTCCATTCAGTTTGATTTCCAGGTAAATCAACTACAAAGTTCTGTGTAACAGTTGATTCAAAATCATCGAGATTTTCGTACGGCCATCTAAATGGGAACTCGGCCCTCTTGTAAACTCTCCATCCTCCAAAATAAGGGTCATCAATTGGCCCTTCAGAATCCCACATTAGAGTTAATTCTCCTCCTGCAGATTTCTCTGTTCGTAGATTTAATGGAGTGACATTTACAGGAGCCATGTCTCCAACCAACATAATTGAACCACTAGATACGTCATTAAGACGAAGATGGAACGAATTATTAGACTCAAAGGCTTCAAACAAATCGTCTGAATCTAGAGGAGCCAAAACACCATTTGAACCATTGATAACATGCATTGCAACTACAGATGCAGGACTAACACTGCTAGGAATTAGTTGACTAATATTGCCCCAAAAATCAATGTAATCAACATTCAAATCTTCGCCCGCAGTTGGATACAATCTAAAATCAAATGAACGCAAAGGTGTCTTTCCGATGTTTACAGCTTGAGCATGTACTACTGTTTCGGGAAATGAAACATCAAGAACTTCGAATTCCATCTGTTCTACGGAAACTGCCTCTCCAGAGGTAACTATAGGCATCTCTTGGAATTGGATTCTATTCAATACCTTGACGTACCTAGAAGATACTTCATCAAAGTCAGTTGGACTCATCAAACTATGGCGAACGTGAAGAGTAATCTGATGATAACCCATTGGAAGAGTTGTACTAATCACTCTTCCATATCCTATTGTTTCAATGTAATCGATTTTCCAAGTATAATTCACAGGCAATGGAGAATCAGGTGCAAGGCCTGCTACAAACATGATTGATTCCCCAGTCTCAAATGTTGCATCGTCTAATGGAGGTACTGCAACATAAGCTCCTGTTGATGTTTGATTAATTACAATCTGAGTTTCGAAATAGTTGTTCGCAGGATCAAGATCAATTGATCCAGTCGAAGAAGTGGTAGTGGCATTTACTACAAATAAACCCAAATGATTCAAGGGGAAAATACAGGACACTAATTCCCCAGGATCAATTGTTTTAGTACATGAATCAGGATATCCTTCTACCAAAGAATAGCCACTAGAAATATTGAATAATTCGATATTTAATGTAGTATTCCAAGGCATTTCTCCATCATTTCGAAGTTGAACTTGAAGGGCATCTTCGCCATAAGGGAATTTAACATAATTCTCAAAACCGATAGGAACCACTACTTCATCGCCCCTAGCAGGAGATATTCCTACTACTACAATATCTACATCATCGCTGACTTCAACTCTTACAGTTTCACCAATATTATTCCACGGATTAGGGTCTTCTGACGATTGCACATAGAATTCAACGTCATAAATCCCCTCGGAAGGGAATTGGAGATCAGGAGGAGACAGTACAAGAGAAGTCGAAGAACCAGAGACTGAAACTACAGAAGAAGATTCTGAAATTAGAAGGTGTGGAAGAACTAATTCAGCGCGAACACAGTGGAGGCCCTCTTCCATCCCAACAAAATCCATTTGGATTGAGACATCACTACCGTTAGATTTCCAATCATAAGAACCAGAATGGGACTGATTTACTATTGATCCTGAGACAATAGACCACCTCAAAGAATAAGTTTCTTCATTTGATAGAGAAGTTGCATTGAATGTAGCATTAATTACATCATTTAGGGCATATGCCTCAACAAGAAGATATGGAGGAACCGTATCTGCTGGGGGAACAGGATTTTCAAAAAAACCAGCACCTACATACATACAGAATTGAGAACTACCCATTGGAACATCCACTTGGTTCATCGACCAACCAACTGTAACTTCATCTTCTGCTGGCCAACCTATCGTGGTAACGGATACCGAAGTAGGGTAGTCTATACCAGGATTGAGGACATTGTTGGGGTCTAAATCATTTGAATTATAGATAATATCTTGAAAGAATTCATCCATATAGAATTTAACTGCTAAGCGGTCATCAACAGGACGAATATCTTCTGATGAAAATCTAAACACAACTGTATAGGTCTGATTGGTGTATTCTATAGCATAAAAAGCATCAACAAAGGAAATTGTTGCTATTTCTTGAGGATCTAATGTTGGCACGGTAGTTTGACGTGAAAACAAAACGGATGGGCATGTAGCTGTAGATACATGGTCGCCTAAACAGATTTCAGCAACGATTGTGCGCCCTCCAATTGGAGTACTTGCATTACTTTGCACCTTTACTTCTAAGAAAATTGGGTCCCAAACACTGTAATGTGCTTCACTAATAGGGTCAATTACATCTGTAATCATGAAATCCTGAATGTTCCTTGAACTAGTTGCCTCAGTAGCAGGCAATAGTGGTAATGAAGACATCAAAAATAAGGCCAAAACAAGGGGTACAGAGCGAATTATTCTAGAAGATGAACCAGCCGCTGGTCCCGCCATGAGTATGTTTAGCCGCTCGTGTGGTAAATAATCAACGCCCTAATACTACCTCGAGTATACCCAAATCGACTTTCAATGTCATCTTCCAGTACCTATGTGAGCAAGGGTTCATGTCCTCCCCAAAGAATCGGATTTCATGCGGAGAGACTTTCAGTCAGATGAGGGGGGCCTCACCGCAGTGATTGAATTCCTTTCAGCATTCGTTCTTTTCCTAGTTATTGTCTCTGCTTTCCTCAGTCTTAGCCGTCTTAGTTTAGGTCCAAATGACCCTATGATAGATCGTTTAGATGAACACGCATCCGACGGTATAATGCGATTAACTTCAAGCCAAGGCTGGATGACACCATATATTGATGAAAAAAGAGATGAAAATAATGGCACAGAAAATTGGCACTACGCAAATGCTAGCCAATTATTACATTCTGATGTCTTACCTGGAATAGGAAATTCAAATGGACAATTAGACCCAGAACGAATTTCTGCATTAAGTAATATTACAGAAGAACAACTGAAAAATGGTTTGGGTTTCCCGAATTTTGCTTCAATAAACTTGTCAATAACTATACTTAACAGTCCGAATTTAGAACGTAATGGAATGACTTTATTTCTAGATGGAACTCCTCGAAAAGCAGCACAAAATTCTGCAGCAGCATTTCGCATCTTACCCATGGGGAATGAAACAATAGAAGTCAAATTAGAAGTTCATGATGCTGGGATGGTACCGGCCACAATGAAAATTACTGAATTTGTCCCGAATCCAGAGATTGGAAAACCGGAATGGGTAGAGATACAAAACGACGGCGGGTTCGCTGTAGATTTGAACGGGTGGGGGATTTCCCGAAATGGTTTCCTTACCTTAGTTGGACAAGAAGCATTGAGAGGAGGAGGAATATTGATCTTATCTGGAGACATTGAAGAAATGGATACAGGAAACGCTAGCGTGGGCATTGATCTCGGACACACTGGAGTACTGGGAAGAGGAATGATGGACGGGCTGCACAATAATGCAGACAATCTCAAATTAACATACAATGAACCGGGTTTTTCTTTCACTCAAGAAGTAAATGTTGTCTCGTATGATTCTGATTGGGGGTTCCAAACAGGGTATAGTGCAAAATTGGATGAAAACGGATCTTGGCAAGTTTCTCAAATTACTACACCTGGCAACGTCTAACCAACTTCTTGGCGTGGACTTATGAACAGAGTGTTGTGTGTTCGGTCCGGTCGCCATGCTGGGCAACGCATCATATGAGCGTGATAGGTGCGTAACAGGTATACGGGGCCTCGATGAAATCCTGAGAGGAGGGATTCCTTACGGGTCCGCTACTCTTGTCGCCGGAACATGTGGTTCTGGAAAGACTACTTTGGGAATGGAGTTTCTAATGAATGGCGCACTTGCAGGAGAAGCGTGTGCTCATTTCTCAGCTACTGAGCCTTCAGTAAAATTGCTTGAAAATATTAGACAATACAGTTTCTTCGATATGACTACCGTAGATCGAGGATTGATCAATGTGTTTGATATGGATGTTCTTTTCTCTTGGTTGGGTTTAGATAAAAGTACATTCAATCTAGATGATATTGATGCAATGGTCAAAGCGATTACCGATATTGTAAACACTATTGGAGTCACTAGACTTGTTATCGATTCGGTAACTTCTCTTTGTTACAAAGTCCCAAATGAGCAACTTATCAGAGATTTTCTTTTCAAGTTAGGTAAATCACTCTCTACTTTAGGTTGCACTACACTATTGATTGCTGAAATTACATCCGTAGGAGGTAGTTCCCACCGTTCAGCATTTGGTGTTGAAGAAGCAATTGCAGATGGAATCATTGTACTTGGAGACGTTGAACGAATGGGTCATCTTCTAAGATACTTACAAGTTGTCAAGATGCGTGGTACAGACCATAGTAGAGCAAAATATGCCTTGGAACTAACTCGAAGTGGAGTGATGCTAACTCCAATGCTAAAGTGGGGTGTTAGTCAATGATTGAATTTGATTTAGGAATTGCTGAACAATTAACTCAAGTTACCACCACCTCTAGTGTCCAAGTTAGAGTTGGAACCAGTAATTCTGATTTGGTAATTGCATCAATTATTCAACCATTAATGCAAAATTTTGGAATGGGAGGTGTATACATAACGGCCTCTCAAACTGCACCGAACGTTATCGAAATGATGAATACAATTGGAATTGATGTCTCTCCAATTCATTTCATTGATTGCGTTTCTTCTGGCATCCTAGGTGGAACTCAAAACCCATATCCAAATATTGGCTATATCGATAGCCCAATCATGCTTGAATCAATGATGTTACGTACATTACATCATCTAGAAAACTCTCAAGTTCAGCAAAACTTTGTCATCTTAGATTCTGTAAATGCACTTTCAATATATAATGAACAAAGAATTTTAGCAGAATATCTCCATACATTCATCAACACTTGCAAAAATAGACAAGTTCTCAGTCTAATTGTTAACGTTCCTGATCAAACACCAGCAGGAGTTCTTTCCAATCTTGACTTGTATTGTAGTGATCTCATTGATAGAGGACAAGTAGTTATTTCTTGAGGGATTTGAATGACAATAAATTTTGATTCCGAAGATGAAGACTTCTATGGAGAAATGGGGTCAATCGGTTCAGTTAAATTCGATAGAATCCTTACAGGGACCCCACATAATACGGGAAGCATCCCAAGGGGCTTTACCCTTCTAGGATACGGAAATACTGGCGCTGGAATTGATTTGTTCGCAAAACAGTTCGTTTCAGTTGCTGAAGACCCAGAAAATACAATTTTGATTTCAACATCAGAAACAACATCAGAAATCCTATCGGTTTACAAAAAATATGACTGGCCCACCGAGATACGTGTTCGAACTATGGGCGAGGAATACAATAAAGAAGTCCTAACTAGAGAACTTGAAGCTTCAAGATACAGAATCGAAGGATTTACTCTTAGCGACATACAAAAGTTGGCTCAAACACGTTTCGTTGATCAACAATCTCACGATTTTCTAACTGATTTAACAACTCAAGTCACATCTCTAGGACCTTACTTCCGAGCAGCCATAGATAGTTTGGATTTCTTTTACAGTAGATTTGATCCTGGAAGAGTCACATCTATGCTAAGAATTATGCAAGCACATGCTCAAAGAAATAGAGGTCTTCTACTATTAACAGTAAGTGGTGATGCGGTAGAGAAGAGTACCGAACGTGAATCAATGGCAATTTGCGACATGGTAATGGAATTTGAAGTAGGGATGAGAGGTTCAGATTTCGATACTAGAATGGTAATTCGAAGATTTAGAAACCATCCAGAGAATCTAGCATTTATCACATTCAGAGTCACACCCGAAGAAGCCATAACTCCAGAGACGGTCGAAAGAGTAGCATAAGTCGCCCAACCTTCAAGATAGTCAACCTCTAGTGCGTACCATGAAGGCCCCGAAGGAGTCTCAAGATGCAGTGAGCCCAGTTATTGCTACTGTTCTTCTTTTGGCAATTACCGTTCTTCTAACAAGTGGTATCTACATCATGGTTCAAGATGCAGTTCAAGCCCCCGATAAAGGGACACCATATGGACAATTAACATCTCAATCCTTGGATAATGGATTCCAAGTAGTAAGAGTCTCTGATTTATCCAATGAATTGATGATAAATACAATCAAATTCCAAATTATATCCAATAATGGCACTATTATCGAAGGTCTAGCAAATGATGCATCCGTATACGGTGCTATCGGTTCAGATATTACCTTTCAAGACAGAGATGCTGGACTTACCCTAAATCGAGGCGACTATTTCATTATCAACGCAACAGCCATTGGTTCAGATGAAGGTGATTGGACATTCAGATTAATCTTCATGGGAACCGGAACGCGAGGAACTGCGGATCTTGGCCAAGTAATTCTTCCAGCGATTAATCAATAATCGAGAAGAATCAAACATCAAAGCCATCAGTCAACAATATGGTCGAAGAGAGATTGGCAGGTCCTATCCAGACAATTCACCCCTCCAATTTCGAAGGAGTAAACTGGTTTTTATCGCCTTCAAAGTCACATATGATACGATGGTTAGTATTAGCATCCATGTCCAAAGATAAGACTAGGATATCTTTTGATGGGAAACCCGGAGAAGATATCCATTCTATGGCTAACTGTTTAGAAAAAATGGGAATCGTCATTAAAAGAGAAAAAGAATTCTGGGAAATTCAAGGGAATGGCCCACATGGATTTTCAATACCAAATGAAGTTCTTGACTGTAGAAATTCAGGGACGACAATGAGATTTCTGATTCCACAATTAGCATGTTTCTCCTCTTCAGCAGTCATAGACGGAGATTGGACATTAAGGAACAGACACCTAGAGTCATCTACCAATTCAATCGAACAATTGGGGGCTAAGATTGAATCTTCAGAAGATAATCTTGGTGCACCCTATACAATAGTTGGACCATTAAATTCGGGAATCGTAAAGTTAGATACAAGTAAATCTAGTCAATCACTTTCTGCACTTGTGTTACTTGGTCCTAGAATGTCTGGACCAATAAAAATAGAAACTATTGGGAGAAGTGTATCGAATCGACATGCACAGTTAACTTTTGAAATCGCACAAAAAACCGGTTCGAAAACAATTTGGAACGGAGAAAGGGAGATTATAATTCAACCTTGGATTCCAATATGTCCAAAGAATGTTAAAATTCCATCAGACCTGAGCCTTGCTGCATTTGGAATTGTCGCCGCCACGGCCCATAATACCGATTTAACAATACTAAATCCACCTAATCCAGAAGATGGAATTGGGGCCGAGATTATTTTCGACATTATGGAGAAAAAACCGAAAGAACCAATGGAATTAGATTTACTAAATTGTAATGATTTGCTCCCTGCTTTATCTGCTTTCTTAGCTTTAGGACCAGGGGGAAGAATTCGGAATGCTTCACATGCCAGATTCAAGGAGTCTAATCGAATTTCAAAAACAATAGAAATGCTTTCTCATTTTGGACTTGTAGTAGAACAATGTGAAGATGGCATTCAAACTGAAGGTGGCCAAACCCCAAAAAAGCCCGAAAATGTCATCGACGTATACGGAGATCATAGGTTATTCATGACTGCAGCATGTATTGCGAGTAAAACAGGTGGAAAAATTACTGATAAAGGAGTATGGAATATTACTGACCCATTATTTGCAGAACAAATTGGTTTCAATTAATTCTAGATTTAACCATAACATGATCATCTTCTCCGGAAGGTGGATCAATCCAATCAGGATCACCTGGTAAAACTAAACTACGACCTATTGAATCAAGTATATTCGCTAATTCAACTTGAGATTGAGACAGTTCTTTCCAAGGAATCGAGCCATCCCTTAATCGGAACCAACGACGCAACGTTTGCATTGCACGAACGCTACGTTGCCATAATCTTAGGTGAAGTCTAGCACCTACACTCCATAATGGCATTATAATAAATGCAAGAAATACCCATGGAACTGAAGTAATTGTTGGTTTGAGGAACCCGAGTGTTCCTTGACCTAAAATCGTCCAAACTGGACTAGAGGACCCTGCCAAAAGCCATGCAACAGGAAATGAAACAATGACCCACCAAATTGGAAGAAGCATGAAGGCTACAGCAATTTTCTTTGTACCTAATGCATAAGGCTCATTTTCTGCAGATTTTGCAGCAATTGGCCCAGCAATTCGGTATGGAGGGTAAGATCCTATGAGTGCACTCCAAGTAATCAAACCAAGCATCCAAATCCAACACCATACAAATTGAATCAATGCAGAAGCCATGGAAAACAAACCAGGACGTTTGTTTCGATCATACAATTCGTATTCAGATAACCCATATGATTGCATTACTTTCGAATGATTTTCAACTTTGGAACGTAATTCATTGGCCTTATTGGGTTGAGTTTGAAGCATATATAGCCATGCTGCACGCATTCTACGAGCGCCTAAAATTGCTTCTTCAAAAGTTGCTCTCTTTTGCCTTCCTTCTGCTCTATTTCGATGGACTGAAACTAATCCTCTAGTTCTCCAAAGCAATTTTCGATCTTCCCAAGAATCCAAACCATGACTAGTTCTTTGTAACTCTCCACCTAAATCTTCAGTAACATATTGTACCCAAGCACGATCATTAGCTTCCTCTTTACCAAATTCAGAAATCATTTGTTCAGAAGGTACAGGAGCGTCTTCTTCTCCTGGAAGAGGAGGTAAAGACATCGGAGAATGAACTTCAACCAATGCTCTCTCTCTAAATCGATTAGGATCAGAATAATGTAAACCTACAGGAACAATAACTGGCTCAGGGACTCCTTGTTCTCGGGCTCTTCTAATTGCAAGTAACAACATTCTTGCAGGGCCGGTTTTCACTCTTTCTGGTTGGCTAGAAAGATGTGAAACTCCTTCAGGAAAAATAACACATCTTCCTTGATCAACCAATATATCTGCAACCGTATCAATAACGGCTTGATTACCCTTTTTTCTATCCCCAGATATCTGTTCTTTATCTATAGAACGATATATTGGTCTTGCACCAGCCGCTTTCATTACATTTCCCAATATTGGAATTTTGAATAGAGTATGTTTGGCGATGAATGTAATTTGACCAGGTAATGTAGATATCATTATCAGAGGATCAATTAGAGAACCAGGGTGCCATGCTGCAAACAACACACCCCCTTCTTCTGGAATATTATCTATCTCAATAGCCCCATGTTCTCTAAACCAAGTTTCACTAATCTCTTTCGCTATCCACCTAACTGCTCGATATGACGCAGAAGGAGTAGCCATCGTCCCTCGGAGTAAGCCAATACAAATAGCACAATCGACAAAAAAAACGAAATTTATCCTAAACGTCCAAAGTGGTCGTCTAATTGAGATATATCCAATTTCAATACAGTAGGCCGTCCGTGCACACAAGCCCAAGGATTCTCGATGGTAGACATATCTGCCAACAATCTTCTCATTTCAGCTAATTCAAGACGTTGGTTTGCCTTTACAGCACCTCTACAAGATTTCATGAATGCTATTTCATCTTGAAGTTGATCTACGCTATCTAGAATCATACTATCTGATTCATTAATGTCGGAAAGTAAATCTTTGATAAATCCAATCAACCTATCATCACCAAGTAATAATCGGGGTACTGAAATTATATCCTCGACAGATTCCTCTCCAAAATTGAATCCTAAATTATTCAATAATTCCCTATTATTTTCAATTATTCCCCTTTGTCTTGCCGATAATTCGATTTTCAATGGATGAATCAATGACTGAGGTTCCCAAGAAGACATATCATGACGTAATCTTTCATATCTGATTCGCTCATGTAGAGCATGTTGATCTACAACAAACAATGATTCTCCACCTTGGGCCAAAATGTAGGTATCAGCAAACTGAGAAAGTGCCTCCATAGCAGGAACATCTGTCACTGGGCCTCTAAATTCTGGTTCAGAAATAGGCGATACGGGGTCTCCAGTACTCGAGTAACGATGTAATTCTCTTTCTGCTACAGAGAGTGCGGGGGAAATTGGCATCGAATCAAGTCCTGGCAATGTTTCCTGTACTGATGGTGAATGAGAAATAGGCCTAGCACGAGGAGATTCAGAAATGGTTCTTGGAGAAACAGGTTGATTGAATCTAGTTTGAACTGATGTAGCTGCTTCAATCCAAGCAGGATTCTTATTTTGGGTCGGTGGGGGGGTTGGAAGATTATTCAAATCACTCACAGACCCTAGCGGAAAGGAATCTGTAGCAGGAGCACCAGTAGGAATAGAAAGTAAAGTATGAGCAATACTACGCTCAAGACGTTCTAAAACTCTCCAAGAATTCTTTAATCGAACTTCCCGTTTTGTGGGATGGACATTGACGTCAACTTCATCATTTGGCATATCTAAGAATAAAACACAAACCGGATGTCGACCAACCATTAATCGAGTTTGGTATCCCTTTCGAATAGATTGTAAAAATGGCGTAGAAGCTACTGTTCGATTATTTACAAAAATATGGATGTCATCAGAACGGCCTCGATCAACTGATGGAGGAGAAATCCAACCTCGCCATCGTTCTTCACCTGGTGCAGATTCATCTGATTCAGGACCAACAAGCGGAATTAAGCGCTCAGAAGAACCTCCAAGAACATCATAAAGACGAGATTCAGGAGTAGTTGGACCTGGTGAAGAAAGCACAATTCTATCATCTACCTTGATTGAAAAACCAACTTCTGGATGAGCAAGAGCATAAGCCATGACTACATCGACTATAGCTGCAGTTTCAGTAGAAGGACGCCTTTGAAAAGCCATTCTCGCAGGAACAGAGGAAAAAATATCCTTTACTTCTATCCTAGTTCCAATTGATTTACCTACAGGACCAATTGGAAAGACCTCTCCGTGATTTACTTCTATGAATGAACCCTCTTGTGTTTCTAACTTCGATTCTATTCTCAAGTGACTTACTGAGCCAATAGCTGCCAAGGCTTCACCTCTGAAACCAAGGGTCCCAATATTCGAAAGATCTTCCGATGTTCTCAATTTACTAGTAGCATGACGGTTTACTGCTAAAATTAATTCAGATGCAGGAATACCGTGACCATCATCCTCCACTGAAAGACGAGAAAATCCACCATCTTCAACTACAATACCAATGTTTGTTGAACCCGCATCTAAACTATTCTCAACTAATTCCTTGACAACCTGAGCGGGACGTTCGACTACTTCACCTGCTGCAATTCTTCCGATTGTTGCATCATCCAATTGTTCTATTGGAGACCGAGTCAAAATCATCACTCCTCAACCCAATCTGGCATTTTCTCTTTCCCTTGTTCTTCGGCTTTCAAAGCATATAATGCATCAAGTGCTTCACGGGGAGTCATCATGTCTGGATCTAACGCAGAAAGACGTTCCAACAAATCTCTTTGTCTATCTGATAAGAGGGGGGCGGAAGGAATAGAGGGTTGAATTTCAGAATTAATTTCAGAATTTACCATCCATCCAAAAAGAGAAGATTGTCCATTAGGTCTGGAAAGAGGAATTCCCTTTCCTCCGGCTCTAGCCCCTTCCGCTTGTTGTTCTAAGAAAATCAACAAGTCTCTGGCTCTTTCGATTACTGAAGTGGGTAAACCCGCTAGAGAAGCAACTTGGACACCATAAGAATCATCACATGGACCCTCAGAAACAGTATGTAAGAAAGTCAATTCACGATTAATTTCCGCTACTTGTACATGGATATTGAATAAACTTTCAATTTCTCCTTCTAAACCTACTAATTGATGATAATGGGTTGCAAATAATGACCTTGCGCCAATCCTTTTAGCCAAATCTTCTGTTACGGACCAAGCAATTGCAAGTCCATCAAATGTAGAGGTACCCCTACCCACTTCATCAAGCAATACTAGACTTCTAGAAGTGGCTCGGCGAAGAATATGAGCGACTTCAATCATTTCCACCATAAACGTAGATCTCCCTCTACGAAGGTCGTCGTGTGCTCCAACTCTAGTGAAAACGCGATCAATTAAACCAATTCTAGCCTTTGAAGCAGGAACAAAAGAACCTGCTTGGGCAAGAATAGATATCAATGCAGTTTGACGTAAATAAGTAGACTTTCCCCCCATATTTGGTCCAGTTAATAATAGAAATTTTCTATTCTTAGCAAACTGAATATCATTTGGAACAAAACCCTCTATTTCTTCTAAAACTGGATGTCTGCCGGCAATGATATCTAATCTATCATCTTCAAAAATTTCTGGTCTAACCCAAGACCTTCGACGAGATTGTTCGGCCAGTGAACAGAGAACATCTATGGCAGCAACATTTCTTGCAATTTGAGATAAAACAGAACTTTGGACTTTCACTCGCTCCCTCAATTCCAAAAATAACCGATATTCCAAATCGTTAGCTCTTCCACCTGCATTCAGAATTATGTCTTCCCATTCTGCTAATTCATCGGTAGTGTATCTCTCCGCATTAGTCAATGTTTGACGACGGCGATATTCCTTTGGAACCTTATCGGTATGAACTTTAGTGACTTCAACAAAATAACCAAATTGTCGATTAAATTTAACTTTGAGAGAAGGGATATTCAACCGTTCTCTCTCTCTTTCTTCAAATCCTTTTAGCCAATCTTTACCTTCACCCGAACGATTACGAAGTTCATCCAATGATTCGTTAATTCCTATTCTGAAAATTCCTCCATCTCGAATTGTATGAGGCGGTTCTTCAACCAATTCATGTTCAATTATTGTTCTTATCGATTCCAACTTTGTCAGGCCATTTCCTAAAGAAATCAATAATCCATCAGAGGATTCATTCACTAATCCCTGCAATCTAGGCATCCGGCTAAGAGCATCAGAAATCGCAATCAAATCTCTAGCATTCGCTCTATCATAAGCTAAACGAGTAGAAAGACGTTCGAGGTCTCTCATTGACTGGAGACATGATCTGATTTCGGCTAGTCGTTTAGATGCACGAACCAAAGAAGAAATCGCTGAATGGCGCTCAGCAATTCTATTCTTATCCATTAAAGGCCTAAGCAACCATTCCTTCAACATTCTTCGCCCCATCCATGTCCTAGTCTGATCAATGGCATGAAGAAGTGAACCAACTCTTTCTCCAAGCAAAGTTTGTGTCAATTCTAAATTTTTCAGGGTAGTTTGATCAAGAGACATATAATCAGAATCATCCTCAACTGAAATCTCTCTAAGAGGAACAGAATCTATCAAATGAAGAGAAGAAATGTAAGACGCTCCAAGACCACATGCTTCCATCCCATGTGGTCGAGAATCAAGGTCTATCGATCCTAAATCTGCAATATCAAGATGATGACGAACAACTTCCATCCTACGTTTTGGTGAGCATTCATGAGTAGAAAGTGAAAGGCCGTCAACATCGATAATCACTGAACGCATGGATTCATTGATTGCGTCCTTGCTAGTCGTAACCAATTCTGCAGGAGACCATCGAAGCATCTCGTCCCTTAGTCTGTCAAAACGAGATGGGCCAGTAAATTGCTGAGCCCATGCTCTTCCAGTAGAAGTATCTAGTAATGCCAGACCCAATGAATCTGATTTTAGGACAACGGATGCAAGCAAAGCCGAACCATCTTCGCCAATTAACGAATCTTCGTACAATGAACCAGGAGTATATACTCTAGAAACTACTCTCCTGAGAATCTTCTCTCCCGGAAGGGGGTCTGATGCTTGCTCACAAACAGTAACCTTGTGACCTGCTTGAACCATTTTTCGCAAGTAATCTTCGACACTATGCCATGGAACGCCAGCCATAGGTACTGGATTTTCAGCATTCTTATCTCTACTTGTTAATGTAATTCCTAAAACTTCAGCACCTAAAACTGCATCTTCGTAAAACATCTCATAGAAATCCCCCATTCTGAAGAAAAGCACAGTATCCGGATGTTCTTGCTTAATCGCCCTATATTGATCAAGCATCCCGGGTCCCTTGCTGGCCATTCTTGCACCTCCAATTATCGCGTGACCGTCTGCGCACCTCAGCGAGGTATGATGAACATAACGCAAAGAAAATTACAGATTTCAGATTAAACAAAGAGGTTGGATTACCATGCATCAAAACCCATAACTTGGAAATTTCGAGCCAAAACCAAACAAGCGCCTGCTGCAATTGCTAAGAAAATACCATCAAAAAGAAGTGACGGGCGAACAATTGGATTCGTCAATGAAGAAGTATCGATTATCAATAGGCTATCGCCCTCGTGGATAACATGAATGGTGCCTCCATCGGAAACAGCAGATTGAGCAGAGAACCCCGCCGGAGATTCGACACTCAGACTTTGGACTGACCCATCTGCACCTAAAACAATAACATTCGATTCTTCTCCAAATACCCATAATCTTCCTTCAGAATCAACAGTTGAAGCTAAGCCTCCACCTATCTCAATATCTGTCGATACCGATAAGTCGTCGCTGATTAGTGTTAATTGATCAGGAGAAACAGCAAATCCAAGAAGATTTGAATCTTCAGAAATGTGAACCGAATGATATGCTGCTCCAAAACTATGCTGAACTAAAGTTGCCTGGGGCGCAAAACCAATAGATGCAGATGCGACAAAAAGGACTTCTCCAACATCAGAAGGTGAGCCAGGATTAGAAAACACTGAAGAAATACCCGAAACTATAGCTGAATTTCCTGAATCATCAACATCAAAACCAGTTAGAGTTAGAGTATTCTCTTCAATATCTGCTGCAAAACTCAATGAATTCTGAATTCTAGAATCAAAAGTACGTAATTCCACATTTTGTCCTCTTTCTAAAAGAATCCATCCGGACGAACCATCTGCTGCATGTAAATCAATTACTCTATCTTCCGATTGCAATATTGGAAGAGGAGTTTGATCTTGTCCAACTATACGTACTAAAAGTCCGGATTCTCCACCAACCAACCACTCAGAACCTGAAGAAGATACAACTGTAGGTTCTGAAGACAATGAAATTTCCTCAGCACTGGAACCTTGAATTCTAAAAAGACGATTTATGCCCGAATCATCGATTACTGCCAATGCAGAACCATCTTCTGCGAATGCCATTGACAAAATTCTACTATCATCTGGTAATGTAGGATGATTTTCAGTTCCAGAAGGGATTACATCTGCAACATGAATCAAGGCGGCTCCCAATATCATTATCATTACAAATCCTGCCAATGAAAGCCATTGACCCTCCCCCTCTTCTGAGAGTAATGCAGAGAAAGGAACTTGCCTAGAACCAGTGGCCATACAATAGTGTGCCACGGGTCGGTTCTTGAAGCATAGCCTGCTATTTCGTTAAAAGTGTGACATCAACTGTAATCTCTATGTAGAGAGGGGATTAAATAGAGACTGTAAGTCGCCGAGACCCGAGAGGATTCCTATGGCACGTAAGCCCGCCAAGATGTATCGCCGTGTGAAAGGACAATCGTTCACACGACGTAAGTATACTGGTGGTGTCCCTAACAACAGAATTCTTCGATTTCACATGGGTAACCGCACAAGAGCTGAAGCCGGTGGATTCCCAGTAATCTTACATTTAACTGTAAACAATGCATGTCAAATCCGCCATACTGCTCTTGAAGCAGGAAGAATGATTTCCAACTCCAGAATTAGAAGTAGTGCTGGAGAACAGGGATATGCTCTGAGAGTACATACTTACCCTCATCAGATTCTTCGTGAGAACAAGCAAGCAACTGGAGCAGGGGCTGACCGTGTATCTCAGGGTATGCGCCAATCATTTGGAAAAAATGTAGGCACTGCTGCAAGGGTAAAGAAAAATCAATGCATTATTTCCATACAAACAGACCCTGAATTCTATCTAGATGCACGTGATGCTTTGAGGAAAGCAGGAATGAAATTTCCTTCATCTACCAAGATTAGAGTCATACAGGGTGCTGAACTTCTAAAGGGCCTTGTTTGAACGTCTAGTTCAATACTGATGGCTAAAGTCGACGGCCATGTACTCCGAAGTCGAAGCAGTGACGATGCTCGAAGAAAGCGTTCGCACCGCCCCAGTAATTTGGAAAGGAGAATATCCCTATTTCATTCACCCTCTATCCGATGGAGTGCCGAGAGCATCTAGCAATCTCCTCTCTGCTGCTAGAGATGTATTACTTCACCGGATTAACTGGGAAAATATTGACTTGATATTATCGATTGAAGCAATGGGGCTTCCTCTTGCGTCTGTTCTCTCTGTAGCAACAGGCATTCCCACCGTAGTAGCTAGAAAACGATCATATGGGCTAGATTTTGAAACAGTAGTTGACCAAAGTACTGGTTATTCTAAAGGTTCCATTTGGATTAATGATGTTAATCCCGGAGAAAAAATCCTAGTCGTTGATGATGTTGTTTCTACAGGAGGAACTATGGAAGCCGTACTTACGGCATTGGAAGCAAGAGGTGCAATTCTTTCCGAAGTTTGGACTATTTTTGAAAAGGATGATGGCATGAAGAAGTTGATTGAAAAACACGATTGGCCAATGAAGAGTCTCGTCCGTATAGAAATGAAAGGTGCAGAAGTAAATATTCTACATTAAATGAAATGTATCTCAAAGGAAGTTGAAAATCATGGATTTATCAAGACATGAATTTGAACTCGATGAATTAGTTGAGAGAATCAAGAAAAATGACACTAAATTAGTCGCCCTTCAAGTCCCAGAGGGGCTAAAAATGCAAGCCTTAGAAATGATGGATCAAATAGAAACAGAAACTTCAGCAAGAGTAGTCCTTTCTGCGGACCCATGTTATGGTGCTTGTGACTTAGTCCACGATAAAATGCAAAACATTGGAGTTGAATTGGTAGCCCATATGGGGCATTCTCAAATGAATATTGATTCTGGGATGCCTACTCAATTTATCCCAGTAACATACGATGGATGTCCTGAAATTGCATCTGTAATACCTTACCTAAATGCTCATCGAGAAATTGCAATTGAGAGATTGAATAACCCTTCAAAACCTGTACAAGACGAACTCGAAGCGATAAATAAATTCCAAGATATGGTGGGAAGAATTGCACCACTTACAGATACAAAACTCGGCTTAGTAGGAAGCATACAGCACTTACATTTGTTACCTACATACAAAAAATACCTTGAAGAAGCAGGATTTGAAGTTACAATTCCAGTTGGTGGTGCTCGCTTAACATTCCCAGGACAAGTCCTAGGATGCAATTATTCAGGAGATGACCCAACTGTTGGGCACTACATATTCTTAGGAAGTGGAGACTTTCATCCTATTGGACTTGTATTGCATACGGGGAAACCTCTTGCGATGTTAGACCCATATACTGGCGATGCAATGGAAATGGGAAGAGAACGAATTGAACGAATTCTCAGACAGCGGTCAGGATTGATAATGTCTTCAATGGATAAAAATCGATTTGGAATACTAATTGGAGCAAAACCTGGCCAAATGCGTCGGAATCTCGCACTTCGAATGAAAAATAAACTCGAAAAACATGGTAAAAAGGGATATCTTCTAGCCATGGAACATGTTGGGCCAGAACTAATTGATTTTTACCCAGTAGATGTTTTTGTTAATACTGCATGCCCAAGAATTGCAATTGATGATGCTGTAAAATATGCAAAACCCATGATTACTCCATATGAGTTGGAAGTAGTTTTGGGTGAGAAAAAATGGGAAGATGGATACAAATTCGATGAAATTCCATAATTTGAATCATCGACATTGTCATATCATCTAGATACAACCGAGTAATTGTGTCGGATAGAGATTGGTCAACAGTTACCTTCGAAAGAAGGTTGCAAATGGTGTATCATGGAATAATTATCGTAGCCATGGTAATTTTAGCTGCTCACTTACTAGAAGGTGTTCTAAAACCATTATTCCTTGCCTTTGGACTATATTTCGTTCTTAAGCCAGGAGCAGATTGGCTAAACAATCATGGATTCAATACTTTGCAAGCAAATGGAACTATGCTCCTGTTATTGATTTTAGCACTTTCACTTATTGGGCTATTTGCTTGGTTACAAGTAGATGCATTTCTCTCTAATGAACAAAAAATTTCTGAATTAGAAGCAGCCTATTCATCACTTCTTGTGAGATCTGAATCATGGCCAATTATTGGAGATTATATACAAAATATGGATACTTCTCAATCTCCTACTCAAATTCTTGAAGATATGGGCATAGAAATTGGATCAGCAAGTCAATTAGCATCTCTTTCAGGTATGGTATTTTCATCACTAACAGTTTTATTCTTCTTACTCTTCATTATTTTTGAAGCAAATCTCTTACCAGGTAGAATCGAAGCCGCTTTCCCAGGAGATTCTTTGGGACGTTTTCAAAACATTTCAGATAAAGCAAGAGAGGGAATCAATACTTACATCGTAGTAAAAACAGGCGTAAGCATTGGAACTGGAACATGTGCTGGAATAATTTGCTTGATTTTTGGTATTGAACTATGGTTTGTATGGGCTGTTGCTGCTATTGTTCTAAACTACGTGCCCTACATTGGTTCATTGATTGCTTCAGTTCCACCTGCTTTACTAGGAATGCTAATGATGAACGATGACCCTCTCAATCTTTTACTATTCTTGGGTCTACTAATGGGGAATCAACAATTCTGGGGCGGATTAGTAGAAACAAAATGGGCTGGAGAAGCATTAGATCTTAGTCCGGTTCTATTACTGATTGTTGTAGCATTCTCTTATTGGCTTTGGGGAGTTGTTGGGATGGTTATATCTGTTCCATTTACAGTAATTATCAAAATTGTGCTAGATACTGTAGAACAAACTAGGCCTTTGGCAGTATTAATGTCTGAAAGAAGTCCGGACCTGCAGAAAGTTTGGAATGATGCTCTAAGAGATGGAAGATTGGATGACTGGGAATTTACACGTTTACTTGAACTACAAAGAAATCTGGAAATTGATGAGCAAGAAATGAATGTCGCTGCTGGAAGAGCTGCAATTGTTTCAGCATTAGAAAGAGGATCTCTAAGTCCTATCGAAAGAGAATTTGTGATTAGGTACGCAAAAAATACCAGTTTACGAAACAAAGCAACTGAGTTGTTGGTACCAGGTGCCCTCTCCCCTGCTTCAATTGAATTAATTGAAAGTTTGCTAGATGCAAAACAGGAAGAAGAATGAACTAAAGTTCACCAAGTTCCATCCACATTGCCATGTTTGCTGGATCATCCAAATCAGTAGGGTCCATTGACATCGCAGGACCATGATTTTGAGTCGGAGAGGTATAAGTTCCAACATTCGAATTGTAATTTTCAGAAGTTGAAACTCCTCTTCCTATTATCCAAAATAAGACTAGTAAAACAAATCCTAAACAAAAAAGAGTGTCCCACATGTAATCGTACCTAATTAAATCAATTGTAATCATCCCAATTAGTTCCATTCCACCATTGGGTCGAACCATCGCTCATGTTCCGCCATGTATGTCCTGATTCATCAGTCCACTGTTGGATGACTTCAATTATTTTTTCTTCAATAGCAGGTGCTTCTGAATTATTAGATAAAAAAGAATCCTCAATTTGCTTTACTCTTTCGTTATTAATTCCATAAGCGGATGCTAAAGTAACAAGTAAAGAACGTTCATTTTCTGTAATAGAACCATCCTTCATTGATTTAGCATATTGTTCTAGATACTCTATCTCTTCAGGAGAATATTCAC
Organism: Methanobacteriota archaeon; assembly: GCA_002708695.1. GTDB lineage: Archaea > Thermoplasmatota > Poseidoniia > Poseidoniales > Thalassarchaeaceae > MGIIb-N2. The sequence goes on from PAOZ01000019.1 coordinate 24,064, forward strand.
TAGGAATTAATTGTCCTGAAAAACCATCAATTAACCCAAGAATCGGTTTCCTTACAACTAAGAAACCAAGACCAATTACTACTCCACCTGCTAATCCAAAACCAAGGACATTTTCCATTATCTCGCTTGATAAAATGAATAGAAATGCTCCAAAACCTGTGAATACAGCATTTCGAAATGTCTTCCTCAAATTCTGATCAATCCCGAAAACCGAGTCCTTAAGCGACGCATGAACGAACATCATTGCCTCAAACGCTAGTCCAATCGGTCCAAAAGCGAAACATAAAGTGAACAAGAAATACTTGAATCGTGACATGAACGTGCGCTCGGCATATCTCCATAGCATTTCATCTTGGAAATTAGGGACTATTCCTCCGTTTAAAATCGGCAAAATAAGTATTAGAGTGGTGAAAAACAACACGCTTCCAATCACTTTCCCTAAAAATCCGATGTAGAATGAACGTGAAACTTGGCTCTCATTCTTTACTTGCTCAGTATCCGAATTCTTCCGAATTGATGATCGGATGAACAATAAGGCAACGATAGAAACTGGTGTTTGAGAAAATACAATCAGCCATATCCCTGCCGGTTCATCTCCGAGTGTGATATCGAATGCAGCAGGACAAGTACCAATTGCAGTTAATCCACTCTGTATAGTAGGGGCAGATGAAGTACCAAGGAATTCGTAAACCACTGGATCGGCCCCTGCCATAGTACATTCAATCCATGAAAGATTATCCACAGCGAATGGAGGAAGTCCCTGAATCATCAGCCATATCGCTATTCCAAAAACAATTGGTAAGTACCAAGCATGTTTCTGCAAGCCCTCTCGATACATGAAACCCAAGCCCCTAATCTTGTAATAGACTGGAAAACAAAGATAGAGAAAAATTGCAGCAATCTGCATAGAGAAAAAGAAATCGAATTTGATATTCCATGCTACAATCCAGAATGAATTCCACTCATGCATCCAAGGGAATACCTCCAATGCGATCCATAGATTCTTGAATCCCTCAACAGAAAGTAATGTTGCAATAAAACGATTCTGAGGTGATTTAGAATTGGCTCTCCAAACAAGATAAGCGAGAGCGAACAACCACAGCATAACCAATAAGGTTGCAATATTGATTGTCATCCTCAAACCAAAGAGTAATTCAGAACTAAATGCCCTAGAATAGTACTCTGCAAGAGAGGTCATATCTATCCGGAAACATAAGAAGAATATAATGGAAGTGTATAGGTACTCAATATCTCTAAGAACGTTAGAATTCAATTTCAATCCGCATGGCAGGTTACCTAGACCGGATTGGTGCAGGCAAAATCCTAGTGGATTCAGAGCCTCTTTCATTCGATTGGTTGCCAAATGAATTAGTTGGGAGAGATGATGCATTAGGCGAAATTGCATCAATGTTCATGGGTATTGAATCTCCTAATTTTAGTGGAAGAGCTATCGTAATTGGTCCAGTAGGAAGTGGGAAAACAGCAATCGTTCGACGATTTTCAGACGATTTAACGAAACATCTTGTAGATACTCGGCGTATACTTCCTGTTCACATTAATTGCAGGAATCACCCCACAACATCTCAAGTTCTACAACGTATCGCTCAACATCTAGATCATCGACATCCAGAAAGGGGTTTCAGTCCAGGAGAAATAATTCAAAGTATACGAAGAAATTTACAAAATAGTGGCAGACATATGCTTCTTGTCTTAGATGAAGTAAGTGTACTTTTACAAAGAGAAGGTGATAATCTATTGTATCAACTTCTACGTATTGATGAAGGTAGAGAAGAAACAGGAACACTATCCCTAATCCTAGTTAGTCAAGAACCAATGGTGCATTTGTTTGAAGCAGCGGTCAAATCAAGATTTGGCCAAAGTAATCGTATCAAACTTAATCCATACAAAGAAGAAGGATTACGAGCAATTGTGGAACAAAGAACATCAGCAGCATGTAGGAAAGGAAGTGTACGGGATGATGCGAAATCAAGAATCGCTGGATTCGCTGCAGAAACAGGAGATGCTAGACTGGCCATCGAACTACTGGAAAGTGCAATCAGACGTGCAGAAAAAAAGGGTGAAAACGAAGTCTCTCCTGAACATGTAGAACCAAGTAGCACACGTGGAGCAGGTATTGAACCTGATATGGTTGATAGCCTAAATAATCATCAAAAGATGTGCTTACTCGCACTTTGTCGCCGTTTACGGCGAGAAGAATCGGTAACAAGTGGTGACGCGGAACGTCTGTATCATGTTGTGTGCGAAGAATTTGAACAAGAATCAAGAGGGCATACTTCATTTTGGGGATATATCAAACGTCTTGAAGAAATAGGATTTATACTCGCAGAGACTAGCAATACCCCGAAAGGGCGAGGTAGAACAACACTAATTCGTGCTGCAAATATACTCCCTGCAACAGTTGAAAAAAGACTCGAAAAGGACCTGAATCGAACTAGTATTGTGTAATTTTTGACCTCTTCAGCAGCGAACCGCTCTTATAGGGGTCAATGGTCGGCGAAACGCAGTGAGTACCATGGCCGACGATCGAGTGTTCAAAGCCGTCGTAAATGATTCCACTACAAAATTGGAGAGGAAGAATGCTAAGGACGAGGTCCGAACATATTCTCCATCATACCAGACCGATGTTGAAGGAAATAACTACAACGCATTACTGGGGAAAAAAATCGGGGATGAAATACCTGGAGAAAATGTCCATGAAGATATGACTGGATACACACTAAAAGTCACCGGTGGAAGTGACAAGACAGGTACACCAATGCGCAGCGACCTACATGGAGGCGGAGTAAACGCAGTCCTTGTGGGTCCAGGTGTAGGATACAAAGGGAAACGCTACGTAAGAAAGAATGGAAAGGTGTACCGTTACAAATACGGAGGAATCCGACGACGAAGAAATCTGCGTGGAAATACAATTTCCACAGATACACGACAAATCAACCTCACAGTCGTAAAGAAGGGATCAAGACCTCTTGGCGACATCTTCGGAGCCGGCGATGAAGGCTCTGAGTGATTGAGGAGTGGGTGAAGCCTGGCAATACTTCCCCGACAACCGGAAGTAAACATTGGTTTGGTTGGACATGTCGACCATGGGAAGACAACTCTAACAAGAGCACTTTCCGGAACTTGGACAGATACACACTCAGAAGAAAGAAAACGAGGTATCTCAATAAAACTAGGATATGCGGATACCGCGTTCTATTGTACAAAAGATGGGCAATATTATCCGATGGGTAAGCGTCCAGATGGAAATAAAGACAAACAAGAAGAGTTACAGAGAACTGTATCTTTTGTTGATGCGCCTGGTCACGAGACCTTGATGGCAGTAATGATTTCAGGTGCTTCAATAATGGATGGAGCTCTTCTTCTCATTGCTGCAAACGAACAATGCCCGCAACCTCAAACTAGAGAACACTTGGCAGCACTACAGATAGCAGGGATTGAGAATATAGTCATAGTCCAAAATAAAGTAGATTTAGTTACTAGAGAAAGAGCAATTGAATCCTACAAAGAAATAACTGAATTTGTTTCTGGAACAATTGCAGAAAAGGCACCAATTATTCCTGTATCTGCTCACCATGATGTAAATCTAGACATCTTAATCCAAGCTATTGAAGCACAAATACCGACCCCAAATAGAGGAAATGAAGATGGAATGATGCACATTGCTAGATCTTTCGATATCAATCGTCCTGGAACTAGGCCAAATGGTCTGAAAGGAGGGATTATTGGTGGGTCCATAGTAAGAGGAAAATTCTCCAAGGGAGATGACGTAGTTATTGCACCTGGTAGAAGATCAACACAAGGTTCCAAACAAAGATGGACTCCTATAGAAACTAGAATTATGTCGATGAAAGGAGGAGGACTAGACCTTGAAGAAATGAACGCAGGGGGCCTTTGTGGTATTTCGACACCTTTGGATCCTGCTATGACAAAAGCAGATAATCTGTCTGGACAAGTAATGGCTCGAAAAGGAGAATTACCTCCCATTTGGGAAGAAATGTCATTGGATCTAACATTATTGGAAAGAATGGTCGCAAGCGAAGAAGGAAAAGCAGACAAAGTAAAGCCACTAGCTCTAAATGAAATGTTGATGGTAAATGCAGCAACTGCTACCTCTGTAGGAGTAGTAAACAAGGTCTCCAAAGGAGTAACAACATTAAGTTTGAGACTTCCAATTTGTGCTCCAATAGGGAGTAGAGTTACCCTATCAAGAAGGATTGACTCTCGATGGCGTCTTATCGGACACGGAACAATCTCAGGGTGAGATTTTGCCGGACTTGTTAATTGATGCATGTGGTTGGGTTGCAGTAGTAGATTCAGGTATGAATATCGATCTTGAAATAAAGAGAACAATTGGACCTAGTCATTGGATTATTCCTAATCAAGTTAAGGAAGAATTAGAAAAAATGGGAGAACAACACGGTGATTTATTGTTGGATTTATTATTTACTAGAGCTGAAGTAATTATATCTGAAAATAAACATACAGATGATGCGTTGTTGTCTTTGGCGAAAAACACTGGGGCAAGAGTTCTAACAGTAGATAAAGAACTCAAACGAAGATTAATCGCACAAGGATGCGGATATCTAGAAGTTGTGAAAGAGAGAACACTTCGTTTGATTGAATAATCATGGTAAAGTGAAAAGATGATCATCTCCATGTCCATCAAGCCAACCAATTCGAACTCCTGCATCTATCCAAGCGTGAGCATAGTATATCGCTCCGAATGCTCGGACATGGTCTCCATTTTCTAAGAAATGTAGAGCATCTTTACAATAATCATCACACATATTCAACATATCCTGTAAACGAATACCCTCAGAAGATGCAAGATCAACAATAGGGGTGGCTTTCTCTCTAGCAGCATTTGTTAGAGCAAGTGCCTCCAAAACCTTCTCTCTTGAAACTTCTATATTCATTATTCTGAACCCTCCTGCAGTCCCAATACTCTTCTAACATCCTCTTCTCTACCTAATGCACGATAAAGTTCCAAAGCCCTAGACCAAAGTCCTTCTTCTTCTGCTTCCTGAGCAGATTCAAACATCGAAGTTCTCTGCATCCAATCCAAACGTCTTCGCTCTTCAGTCTGTAATGATCTAAGATTTTCCATCCTCGCTCCACTAAGTGATGGAGATTCACTCCATCGGATTAATCCTTCACGAGTTGCTGAAACGATAACACCTGAACCATCTGAATGAATAATATCTACGCAATCTTCTCCAAATCCAGCATCTGTATCTTCTATCGAATGATATATTCGGCCTTCAAGGTCCATAATCCACCAACCATCTCCTGCTCTAATAGCACGGTGAGGATCTATTCCACCATCAGAAATACGGGATATCTCATCCCATCCAAACGGATTTGGTACCCCCTCAAATAATGCTCCTGATGAATCCAACATTAGCATCCTTCCATTTGATAATCTGCTGCACCATGTCCAACGACGATTTTCTATGATTCTTTGAGCATGCTCACCATGCAATCGAACACATCGGAGTTGGCCATCGTGATCTAAACAAAGAAGATGTTCTCTATCCATCCATCCAACAATCATACGAGTGAGGCCAACGCGAAGACGACGAACTCCTCTTCCATTTTCTCTAAAGAGGTGTAAGTGGTCTCCTCTATCTGGGGCAATCCATCCACCTCCTGTACGATATATTGCCTCTCGATAACCACCTGGAATAGAGCGACCATCACTAAGTGGGGCCCCTGTGCTACGATTCAAGACATGAATCGAAGTGCCGGTCAATAGAGCAACACTTGATCCGGATGATTCTACTGAATAAGTATCGAAAATATAGTCGCTTCTCCAAGCAGTAGTCCCATCGGAACGTAAAGCAACCAAAGATTGTCCTGTACAAATCAACATCCCATTTGAATCAACCTTTACATCATTCACTGGTCCTTCTATCTGATGACTCCATGCAACTCGCCATTCACTCATTCATCCACCTCCGTTAATAGCCGCGATGCAGCGGCTGTCATTCTATACCATCGAGTCCTACCTTCTTTGCGAACAGAGAGGAATCCATGTTTTCTTAAATCATTAAAAATCTGAGATAATCGTGAACGTCCAACCTGTAATCTTGCTTGTAAAGCATCATCACTTGGAGATATATCCCTAGTTGTAGCTGCCGTTAAAACAACTACATCGGCATCTGAAACCTCTCTTAGACGATCGGGGCGAAGAGGTGCATCTGGATCCCAACGGGGAGAACGCAATGAATTAAGTCCCCGAAGAATGTCTTCGGGCGAAGCCCTAGGAACTGATTCGGATGAAGGGATAACAGAAGATTTCTGATTCTGAGAAGGAGGTTCGGAACCGGCTTCAACCCAAAGATCGGCTCCCTCAGAGGTTAAATCAGGAGGCCGAGAAGCCATAGGATTGGGTACTAAATTATTGGAAATCGGAGAAGAGATGTTGCTATCATCAATTGGTTCGACAAAGGCAGGAGGTTTATCTGTAGAAGAATAAGGATCAATTATTTCAGGAGTCGGTAATGGATCAATTCCCATAATTTCGGACGTAGGGGGGTTAGGAGGGAGGTTTGCATCAATACGTGCAGTCATTTCTTTACTCCTCGCAGATAATCCGTATATTCCTCCCCTTTTTGGAGGAGGAGGGGGTTTTACCACAATATCATTGACTGGCGATACGGAATTTGAAATTGGTAGTTCATCTTCAATAAATTCGATTAAATCCTCGGAATCAGGTAAAGATGTTATATCTGTTTCAGGATATGATGAAGACACTTCCATATCTGCTTCTCTAGATGCCTTTTCCCAAGCAGCAAAAGGCTCCAATTGCTCAGGCTCATCTTCTGTCTCAAGATATAGAGGATCTCCTTCGAAATCGTCGAATCCTCCACGTGAAGCGAAATGGACTGCTTCATCGTCCCATCCAACTTCACTATCCATACTATCGGAATCATCTAACATTAGAGAATCCACAATAGGCTCAAATTTTGAATTTGAAGCAGGCGCTGGTTCAACAATAGATTCTGTTTGAATTGTAGTTCCTTGAAGCCAAGCATCATATTCGTCCTCTACTTTATCTGTAGAAGAAGGAGAAGTTGGAGAAAATAATGGACGTGAGATTTCAGGAGCAGGGATGTGTTGAGGCGTAGCAGAAAATTCATCACGATTTGGCAATTCTGATTCATGTACTTCAGGATAAGTCGATACGTCTACTGAAAGAAATTCAGGAGGAAGTTGCCCCTCAGGATCTCGAAGATAAAGGAGATGTCGATGTAGTTGACGATTTATTGTTGATGGATTACCTCGAGAATATGAATGAAGTTTGGTTAATTCAGTCGAATCTGTAACTATTGTCTCATTTGAGACGGTTCCCATGCGTTTATCGATAAATTGGCGGATGTCACTCTGATTTAATGGCTCCAAATAATGAATCATGTCAAACGAGTCATGTAGAGAACGATCCCACGTGGTCATCTGGTCACTTCTTACAGCAAACACTACCATTGCCCGCATTCTTCTTAATACAGGTATAAGTTCCTCAACTAACGACATCAATTCTTGTGATTTCGGTGATTTATAATCAAGTGCAACCAATGGAAGAGGGCCTTGAATCGAATTTAGGTGACTTGTTAACTCATTGGCTACAGCTTGAGGAGTAGGAGGAGTTTTGAAACCCCCCATCAAACCTACCAAAGCCTCATCCAAGAATCTAGAAATGGGGTCTGATGGTGCCCAAATTGACCCTATGTGTCTCGAATCTAGAGGGGAAAGGCATTGTAATAGACTAGTTCTACCAGAACCAGATTCTCCAACAATCAAATGGATTCCTGGTTGTCTATTCATTATATCGCTGGCAAGACAGGTGACGATTTTTTCTCTGCCAACTAGGAGATTCTTGTGTTCATGCTCAAGCGGAGACTGAGTGAAAGGGTTTCCTCGCACTAGAGGGCCACTCGGTAAGTGCTCCGCGCCTGACATCAACGGCCCATCACAATCCAAATATAAACAATTCACACAAATTCACATTTCAAAAATGGATTTTAGAGAGATTTTCTTACTTGCCGAATATACAAGTGATTGACTGATTCGCAGTAAAGAAAATATGAATAACAGACATTAACGCATTTTAACGGTTAAAAATAATGCGTTAAACGCGTGAATTAGAGGATTATCCAAGCGCAAAACGAGGAAAATTACCATTTTGGACAACAAGGGACATATCCAAGACATTCCACGCAATGGATAACGGGGCAGACACATGGATAGTCGAATTAGTGGATTCTACTCGCTTTCAATGGATGAAAGGCACGAAGCAATAGCTAATGCGCTCTCTCTAAGCCCAGAACATTTTCACCCTTGGATTAACCCTCAATCGCTTGACCAAGAGACTGCAAACAGAATGATTGAGAATGTAGTTGGACAATTATCGCTCCCCGTAGGCATTGCAATGAACTTCTTAATCGATGGAGAATCAAAATTCATCCCATTTTGTGTCGAAGAGTCAAGTATTGTTGCCGCCGCCAGTAATATCGCCAAACGGGCCTTCAAATGTGGAGGATTTACAACAAATGTTGACCCCCCTCTGATGATTGGACAATTGCAAATATTGGATGTAAAAAACATTGATAATGCGATAAAAGTGATTGAAGAGAATAAGAAAGAATTGATTGAGAAATGTAACGACATAGAATCTACTATGATTCGCTTAGGCGGTGGTTGTAAAGACATTGAGTGCAAAATTTTGGAAACCGAATCAGAAAAAATGTTGATCGTTCACTTAATTGTAGATACTAGAGATGCAATGGGAGCGAATGCAGTGAATACAATGGCAGAAAGGGCTGCTCCTTGGCTAGAGAACCTCACAGGAGGTAGAATTTTACTTAGGATTCTTTCTAATTTAGCAACTAAAAGGCTTGCTAGGGCCTCTGTGAAACTATCGCCTGAAGCAATTTCATCAAAAGGAGAGCCTTCAGAGGGGGCTCAAATAATCAATGATATCATCCTTGCATATGAATTCGCAGATGCTGACCCATGGAGAGCAGCAACGCATAACAAAGGAATAATGAATGCGATTTCTCCAATAGGATTAGCATGTGGACAAGATTGGAGAGCAATAGAAGCGGGAGCCCATGCTTATGCCTCAATTACTGGAAGATATCGCTCTATGACTCGTTGGTGGATAGATGAACAAGGATGGATAAATGGAACAATCGAGATACCACTCGCTGTAGGAACAGTAGGGGGTGCTTCGAAGATTCATCCTGTAGCCAAATTAAACCTAGAACTAACAAAAACAAACAGTGCCCAAGAATTAGCAGGAGTGATGGCCTGTGCAGGACTCGCACAAAACCTTGGAGCAATGAGGGCTCTGGCTACCAAGGGAATTCAAGAAGGGCACATGAGGCTACACTTACGAAATATGGTAATGTCGGCAGGAGCAACACCTGATGAAGTAGATGAGGTAGCAAACGCTGTACGATTAGACGGAGGGAACATTACCCAATCACTCGTAGATTCAAAATTGAAGGAATTTCGCAATCAATCTTGACCTTCTATGTCTTCTTCGGTCCCATCAGAGTCAGGAATTACGTCCATATCACCTACTTGAGGATCCAACTCACGGATAGAATCAACCAATGCCTGAGAAGAAATTCCATTTTCTTGAGCCTGTTGCCTAAACCATTCTTTGACTTTCTTTGGCTCAGTATGTGGGCATTGGAAACGTTCGGCAAAATATCGAGTAGTTTGCAAACGTCGTGAATTCCCTTTTCTACGCCTATCAACTAAACCTAATCGCGCTAAAGAACGTACGTAATCATATGCAATCGGACCCATCATGCTAACTAAATCACTCTGCATCATAGGTTGATGATAAGCAATCAAGGCAGCAGCGCGTTGTAATCTCTCAGGTATATCTCCCCTTAATTCAGAAGGCAAATAGGGAGAAAGACGAGGGTCTACTTCCATAGACCATCTGCCACCAACTTCCACTATCTGAAGAGCATTTCCTCTTCTACGCCTATATTGACCTCTTAGAGAATCAAGAGCTTGGGTTACTTCTTCTTCACTAATGGATGATTGAGATGCTAATTCTGAGCAACTTAAAGACCTACCTGAGCAAAATAGTAAGGCTTCTACAATTGCATCAACTCCTGGTTCACTCATACTTCCACCTCCACTAACGAAATTCCACGTTCTTCAGCAATCTTGTTTAGAGCATCCTCATATGAATTGGAAGATGGCCACCTATCTTTGATGAAAATCCTGCCCTCTGATGCCTTTCCCATTTGCCAAATTTCAGCGAACCCCCTGTGGGTAAGGAAAAGAGATGCAACAAAACCGGAAATTTCACCTTCAATACTTGCTTCATTATCAGTAGCTCCTTCTTCGATGGCTAATGCCATCAAATGCTCTCTAATTGACTGTAATTCAACTGGTGCACCATTCCTACCTAAATCTCTCATTGCAGACCAGCAACGTCGAATATCGTCCTCAAGATTCTCCCTATGTATCCTTGAAGAAACATTAGCCATTGCCTCTGCAACTTCAGCTTGATGACGAACTCTTGCTTGTTCACGAAGTTGCCTTTCTCTAGCATCCTCATGGGCACCTTTCAATGAAAATAGCATTTCAGTGAGAGTAATGGGCCTTGATTCGGTAGTTCTACGAATGCGACCTTCGAAGAGATTTGGCAAAGCATCTTTTGCTTGCCCAGTGAGCACATTTACCGAAAAAGAATATTCATCATCACTCAGTTCACTTTCCCAACCTATATCCATAGTCCAATCATCTTCAAGTAATTCTTCTTCCCAACGTTCATGACGTTCAATGAGAGTAAATGTTTGAGCATGTAAAATTGACCATGCCATTCTAATCAGTCTTCCACAACTAGGCAAATCGATATTTTCTGCAGTCTTTATCCTCTCACTGAATAAATCAATAAAAGTAGAAAGATCGACGTCCCATGGATCAAGAGATTCTGTTTGGAAAAGTTGGAAAACAAGTGCAATTGACCTATCAATTGGATCAACCAACATCTGGTGCTCTCCATTTTCCATTTCTGCGATTTCCACTAATCGGTCAATGAACGGAGAAACTGATTCTTCTTCTTCTTCTCCGAGCAAGCGATTTACAATATCAGAACGAAGGTGGTGTGAATCTAAAATATTCATTCAATACACCTCACTCCTTGAGCAAATGCTCATCTTGGGCATTTTGATCAGGAGATTCAACAACTTCTTGAGCGGCTTCTGCCTCTTCAAGACGATTTTCCCAATCTAATTTTTCATCCAAATCCTCTTTGGTATCTGCAGCCCTATCACCCAACAAAGCCAATGTAGATGCATCTACATCATCTGATTCTTCTTCTCGAATTCCTCCAAGACTCTCAGGATTTGGCAATGGTTCTGGGACCATTGGACGATTCTGAGGATTTGGCAATTCTTCCATGTTTCCTTTTTCTTCTGCCGCCTTCCTTTGTGCTTCTAATTCTGCTTCAGCAGCTTCTCCCATCTCAACTGCAGCATCTCTGTCGAAATTCATTATCAATCGACTACAACCATCACCGCCGTGAGTTACTCCGATATGGTGATCTGCCATCTGGAGGCTGACCTTGCGCAATGTGACCATGATAAATTGTGCTCGACCACTTCTTAGTCGACATAACTTAGCAATACTTTCAGCATTAAACGAATCTAAGTTTTGATCAACTTCATCGAAATAATAGAAGGGTGAAGGTTCAAAATCTTGAATTGCAAAAATTAGGGCCAAAGCAGCCATTGATTTTTCACCGCCTGAAAGGAGATTTAGACGGGTTTTATTGCTCTTACCAGGGGGTTTTGCCCACATTTCCAACCCTCCAGAGAATGGGTTGTCTGGGTTTTCTAGTCTCAAATCTCCCTTTCCACCAGGTTGGAGAAGTTGGTATACTCTTGAGAAATTTTTTGCTACTTGAGTAAGTACTTCTGTCAGCCTTAGACGACGTTCAGACTCAAGTTGTTCTGCTATATCGATTAAACGAGTACGCCTATCTCTTAGACTGGAAGCGTCCTTACGAAGTTGTTCAACTCTTGATGCGGCTTCATCATACTGCTCGATTGCAAGTTGATTCACATTTCCAATTTGGCTTATCCTACGCTCTAAACCCCGAACCTTTGACTCAATTTGAGTAAATGCTGGAATGCTATCTCCCTCTTCTGGTATTGAAATATTCATGTCCGACATTTCTGTGGCTAATTCTCGGAGTACAGCATGTTTCCTATCTATTTCAGAATTTAATTCAGTAATTCTTGCCATCATTGTTATTCGTTTAGAATTCATTGATTCAAGATTTGCACGCAATGTTGCTCTTTCTTCTACAAATTCCATTCGTTGTTCATCTAATTCCTTCTGTTCTTCACTAACTTGAGAATGTATCTCTCGTAGTCCTTCAAGTTCTTCACCCCATTCTCCTCTCTTGGATTCCAATTCGATGATTTGAGTTTCATTTTCTTGGGCCAATGAACGGGCTTCTTGTTCCCTCTGTACTAATTTCTCAACTTCTCCTTGAATAATACTGAGACGTTCATTACTAGTGGCCAAAGCAGATTCAGCTTGAATTGATGCTCTAGATGCTTCTGTGAAAGCCTCTTGAGCATCTCTCAAACGTTTAGATAAATGCTCAGGAGTTTGAGAACGCAAGCGTTCCATTAAATTATCTCGATTAGAAACTGCGGCAAGATGATCTGCTTCTGCTTTAGCAGAGGCAATTTCGCAGTTTTCAACTTCTTTCGCCTTCTTTTTCAATTCTGCTTCAGAATCATTCAGTCTCTTCTTTACATCCAATAATCTGGAACGTGCTCGTTCTAAATCTCCCTTTATCTCTCTAGCACGCATTGACCCATCTTCTTGGGTTAACGAATTTATTCTAGTTCTGATTTCTTGTTGTGATTGTTGATTCTTCTCTACTGCAGATTGAACTGTCATGTGTAAAATCTCAGCAGAATCAAGAGCAGAAGATGCTTTTTCAACAATTGACAAACCAAGTGCTTTGCCACCACCAAATGATGCTGAAGGGGCGCGACTAACACCTCCAACCATTGCACCTGATGCTTCAAAGACTGTTCCGTCTAATGTCACCATTCTAACTCCTCCCATATTTCCGCGAGCCACGTCCATATTCTGGACAATCAAAGTATCTCGAACTGCAGTTCTAACTGCATTTTCAATTTCAGAATCATAATCCAAAAGGTCTGCTGCAAATCCTACAACTCCATTTTGCCTAGATACCATCAATGCACGCCCTCCAGCACGTCGCACCTGCATTTTGTTGAGTGGCAAGAACACAGCGCGCCCTAAACGTCCTTCCTTTAGGCGACGAATGCACATTGATGCAACTTCATCATCTCGAACGACAATGTGATTCATGCCTCCACCTAAAGCATGAGAAAGGGCCAATGAATGCGATTCGTCCTTTGGTACACATAATTCACTTAATGGCCCCATAATGCCTTCAATTTCGCCAGTATCTCTCATCCCACATATTGCCTTTACAGCCTGTGCTTGATGGGAGGATCGGCCAGATTTCTGTTCCATCTCTTGTCTAACTCGAATTAGTTGACGTTCTGCCTCATTTCTTGCATTCTTAGCATCCAATTCTTCCTGACGAAGTGTGACCTCCGCTTTTTGAAGACGAATTAATTCCTGTCCCAATTTTGTACGTTCTTCGCCGGAATCCATGCCTCCTGATTCCTCTAATTCCATCTCGAGGTCAGACACTTCCATTTCAGCATCCCTATGTTTGTCTTGTAAATCTGCCACTTGCCCATGCACAATATCTGCGGACTGACGAGCCCTCTCAGTTTCCAAGGTTTGCACTTGAAGGCTATCTGATAATTTTGTAGCCTCATTTACTGCCTTTCCATAAGCTCGATTCAAATCCATTGTGGCCTTATCGCCTTGCTCCATGGCCTTCCTTGCATCAGATTCGTCGTTTTTTGCTTGCTCGATATCCAACTTAGAATTAGTAAGACGAGTCTCTGCATCTTGAATACTTGACAAGTGTTGTTCAATAGATTTCTTCGCTTGACCAATTTCTTTCTCCAACGTTTTGGCTTCCAATAATGACCTTTCAGCAGAATTTTTCAATTCAAGAACTCTGTCTCCTGCTGCTTCAATATCAATCTCAAGGCGGCGAATTCTCTCCAACGTACCTCGTTCAGATGAGCCGAGTAAAGCATCCATCTCTTTTTGGATTCTAACTATTTCATCATCCAAAAATTGAACTCTAAGATCGGACTTCTCACAATTATCCTTCAATTCTTCGGAAGAAGAGATGTAACGTGTTCTTTCTTCTCCTAACATTCGAATCTCTTCAAATTGCGCCCTATGTTTTGATTGCATCAATAACGATTTTGATTCTTCTAAATCTTGAATCAAATCGCGATATTTTAATGCCTTCTCTCGTTCTTTCTCCAAACTTTCAATCCGCTCAATCTGCTGTTTTTCAAAGACATCAATCATTTCTAATTGGGACTCAACTTGCTTCTTCTGGCGATCAGCCTTTCTCAATTCTTCATCGTATTGAGTTACTCCCGCGACATCTTCGAGTACACGCCTTCTCTCAAGAGGAGTCATTGTAGAAAGACTAGCAACATCTCCTTGGAGAACGATATTATAGCCATCTCCTCGCGCTCCTGCTTCGATTAACAATCTCCTAAATTCCGTACTAGATGAAGGACGATCATTCAGCCTGTATGCAGACACAGCTGCCCCCTTTGAATTTAGTTTGACTGCTCTAGTGAAACAAACTTCATCTGCATCTACCTTCAAACGTCTTTCTCCAGAATCATTGGCAGGATTATCAAAAATTAGCGTAACTGTACAAAATTTGGCCGGCTTACTCCTACTGCCTCCGTTGAAAATCAATTCTTTCACATTTTGGGCGCGAAGGGATTTCGTTGAACGGGTACCAAGAACAAATTGAATTGCATCGCCGCTATTTGATTTACCTGAACCATTAGGGCCAGTGATTGCCGTAAATCCTTCTTCTAAATCTATCACTAGTTCTCCCATGAAAGATTTGAAATTTTCAAGTTCTATTCTTTTCAGATGCATCGCTCCACCTCGTTAATCCCATCCATAATCGAGCACCTCGATGGCTTACAGCACACCTGAGGACACTTAAATCATCATGGTCAGAGATAGTAATTACATTCGATTTTACGCGTGGCCCTCAAACGCCGATTCACATCGAACCCGTAGAACCGCATTCTGAACATCCAACCCCACTACAATAATGACATGCCCGTCCAACCTTTTCTTCGAATTCATCTGAAGAACCCAGTTGAAATACATCTTCTAAAATATCCAAACCCAATATTCGCCTCATTTGTCCAACACTCATATCAGTTCCTTCGAGTTCCATCTTCCCACGATATCGAACTCTATTCATCGGTGATTGATTAAGAAGTTGAGAATGGTTGGACGATCCTCGTCGAAATAAAACAACTCCAATAACAATCAGAAGTATATTTACAATTATTGACGGAATTCCAAATATCATTTTCCATTCTATGCCAGAACCCCCTGGATAAGATACTCCAATGATATCTAGAACACCAAATACTGCAATTATTGAACCTGCAATCATTGAAGCCCAAGATCGTCGTCTTGATTGACCACGTGAACTCAAACGGATATTTAGTGCCGAAGTCAATCCAATAAATGCTAACGTTGCCCCAAGCCCTCCGACTAACAAATCTGAGAGAGCATAATTTCCTAACGGATGTAAACAAGGAGATTGACCAAAAGTCACAAGTTGAGCCAAAATTTCTGCTTCAGTACAAGAAAAAGTAGCCAAACCAATGAGATCTACTTTCTGATTGTATTCGGCATGATGGGCCCACAATCCAAATTCTACATTGTAAATTACTCCAAAGAAAAGAAAGCAGCCAAATACAGCGAGAACTAATCGAGAAGCCTTAGACACAGACCGTCATGTTAAGGATAGGCTATTCACGCTATCGCAAAAAAAAGGTCTGCAAGAATCTTCATGCCAGAATTCCTGTACGACAGGGCATGGTGCAAACGGCGATGGAGTTTGATGCCGTTGTTATCGGCTCTGGAATTGCTGGACTTACCATGGCTGTTGGACTTGCAAGAGAAGGCAGAGATGTTGCTTTGGTAACAAAAAAACAACTAGAGGATTCATCCACCAATTGGGCCCAAGGCGGCATTGCAGGAGTACTAGATACAACAAATGAAGAAGCAATAGAGAAGCATATCCAAGATACCTTAGATGCAGGCGATGGATTATGTGACGAAAATGTAGTCAGAAGTGTTGTAAGAGAAGCCGCAAAGAGAATTCAATCTCTAATTAACGAAGGAGTTGATTTCGATCGTTCTTCAGATGGGGCCTTTGACTTAGTTAAAGAAGGAGGACATCAAGAAAAAAGAATTCTACACGTCAAAGATCGCACAGGCGCAGCAATCGAAAGTACTCTTATCCAACGTTTACATGAAGAAAATGTCACCATTTTGGAAGGATGGATGGCTGTGGATTTAATCTTGGAAGAACAAAATACCCCTAAAAAGGGGAATAGAGGTGTTTGGTGCTTAGATCCGGTAGGAGAAGTACATTCAATTGTATGCAAAGCGTTGATTATTGCAACAGGAGGAGCGGGTAAATTGTGGAGAGAAACCACCAATCCATCAGTTGCTACAGGAGATGGAATTGCAATGGCTCATCGTGCTTCAGTAAGAACCACACATTTAGAATTCATACAATTCCACCCCACAGCACTGGCAATTTCCGGAGAACAGCCATTTTTAATCACAGAAGCGCTTCGGGGAGCAGGAGCCATTTTGATGACAAAAAAAGAATTAGAACATTTTAGAAAATCAAACAAAAAACCGTCCCATTTTTCCTACATGAACAGTATTGATCCAAGAGGATCTTTGGCAACTAGAGATATTGTTGCACGTGCAACAGACCGTGTGCTAAAACAAACGGGAGATAAACATGTATTTCTTGTAACAGAACATCTCGAAAAGGATGAACTCAAATCTAAATTTCCTACAATAAGTAAAAGATTGGAAACACATGGATTAGAGCTTGGTCCTGACCCAATACCAGTTACTCCAGCAGCACATTACATTGTAGGAGGAATTGAAGTCGATCATATGGGGCAATGCAAAACATTTGATGGAGAAATATACAGTGGACTTTTTGCTATTGGAGAAGTTGCATGCACCGGACTGCATGGTGCTAACCGATTGGCATCAAATAGCCTACTTGAAGCGATAGTAATGACTCATCGTGCATTATCAAAAGCATTAATTGAAACTGAAAAAGAAAAAAATAATTCAACAAAAGTTCCACTTTGGAGGGCTAATGGTCTTGAACATTTGAAAGAACACGCCCCGCTAAAAGCAGATCGCGAAGCATTACAAGCCATAATGTCTGACGATGTTGGACTTGTGAGGAGAAATGAACGTCTACAGAGAGCCAAACGAAAAATTCTCCATATTACTGAAGAAATAGATCGAATTTGGAGAACTTCAAAACCTACAAGAAAATTAGTCGAATTAAGAAATATGTCAATTGTTTCCTCACTAGTCATTGATTCAGCTATTTCAAGAAAAGAAAATGTCGGTTTACACTATAATATAGATCAATAATCAAAAAAGATGCAAAGATGGCTAACAATTCAGAATATTACATCGATAATCCACGAACTAAATCCCACAATGTTTGAGTTCTTGGTACTGGAACTCCGTGAATCTCTGCTCTTTCTACAATAGCGCCACAAATCCAATCAACTTCAGTTGGAATTCCATTCATCACATCTTGAAGCATGCTACATCTATTCTCGGCAGTAGATATCAATACCTCATTCAAAGAACTCTGCAATTTTTCAAAATCAATCTGTATTCCTTCAAGTTCTGCCACGGTTGCACCTTCCATCATTACAGAAATTGCTAATTCATTAAGAGGAGATGAAAGTAGAACACCGTTGCGAACTCCACATATTGCAGAAATTGGATTTATTGCCAAATTTAGAAGTAACTTCTCCCAGATTGAGGGCAATATTTCAGGTGATGAAACCGGAGAAAGATTTGCGTCATCAAACATCTCAATTAGTCTTTCAAATAATCCAGGTCTTCCCGAAAAATTCTGTTTATCCAAGGGGCCAATGATGATTCTTCCTTCTCCTCCAAGTTTAATCTCAGCAGGCCCTATTCTGTTAGACCCGTGGGTGATACAAGCACCAATTGTCCTGCCTCTCCCTACAACCGAGGCAACACGATTCAGATGCCCCAAACCATTCTGAATTGCAATTACAAAACCATCGCTCACGAGATGTTTTTCAGCTATAATTGTCAATTCAGATACAGAATTTTGTTTACAACAAATTATTGCTATATCCAATGATTGTTGAGAATTAAGAATTGAATATTCGATAGGAGTTAACACATCGATTGATGATTCAGAATGAACAATTATTCCTCTCTCTTGTAAAGTGGAGAATGACTCTCCTCTTGAGTAGATAAATGGATTATGCCCTGCTTTAATCAACTTGTAAGTAAGTAAAACACCAATTGCTCCTGTACCGAAAATACCGAGCCGCAATTAATCACCCAAACTACATTCAATACTAGGATAACACATTGCTGCAAGGTGTATTTCGAGGCCAATTGAAGAGGATTCGAACCAAATTGCGGTAAATCCACCAGTAACATTAGCCCGTGTAGAGTCAAAAGAATACGAACTATTTGCTCCTATTTCAGATGGGAAAGAAATATTCCAAATCGAATCCAAAGAAATAGAAGAATGAATTACAGGAATTAGAGATACTGATTCAGAACCCACATTTGAAAGATTAATTGATTGATCATTTATATTTGAATCTAAAATCAACATTTTCCCATTGACTAAAATCGACGGACCGCTAACCATCTCATAATTTGACCTAAACGATTGCTCACACACTGTCAAGATTCCAAAATTAGGAATAATTAGTCTAGCATTCGTAATATTTTCAGAAACATGAATAATTTGAGAATTGTTATTGTTCTCATCAAATGTTTGATTCCCATTTTGTGATAACTCTGTAGTAACAAATTCAGGACAAGAACTTGATTCATTAACATGCCATCCAATACTTCGAGCATCAATTGGATATGATGAATCAAATTCAAATCCATCTGCTAAGGCAACTGCCGACCGATTCACATCCATCAATCTAGCAGTCAAGGAATACGAAGAACCATCGTCCGATTGATACGTTATTGTAGGACCATTTATGCCTCCATCCGATGATAAATCAGCCATTTGAATCGCTCCTTCCATAGGCTCAACACATACCAATTCAGGTGATTCAATTGTAATGTTCATTGGATCATTCACAGAATGGGTTTCTCCTCCCACAATGCTCCACAGAGGGTTATTCAAAGTAATATTCGCAGGCAACGATTCCAAACCTACAACCATCTCAATACAATGATTCTCGTCCTGATAAAACCAACCATCATTCAAAATACGTACAGAACCACCAACTTTCACAGTCGTTTGATGTTCAAATGTAGTACCCGTAGTAGTGCTATGTAAATGTAAATTCAATTTTACTACTCCAGTAATTGAATCAGAAGGAGGTTTTAATTTAATCAATAATTTACCAGGAGTACGCTGAGAAATATTCGAATAATTACAATCTAATCCTGAAAAATCATCTTCACCAGGGCACTTAATTTCGATAATCCAACCCTCAATTACCCCTGAAGGAGAAACATGTATACTTCCTGAACTATCTAAGACTCCTTTCGGAATAAGTGGATATTCCAATGTCGAATTATTTTCAAATAAAATTTCATAATTATCAATCCAATCTTCTATGTCTAAATCCTGATTCCAGTCATCAATTGAATAATTCACATCATAAGTCGGTAACGAAAGAATTAGCATTACTATTCCTATAGGGAGAACCCATGAGGGCATGGAGGTGTTGGCTGCATCTGTATCATTGATAACAAGAGGAATGGGGATTGCATCGCTTTGGAAACGACGCCAAATAGCCAAACTTCCTATCGCAATCCATATCCAGAATTGGCCTTGGAAATTTACCAAAAGTGCAACTACTACTGTGAATAGAAGGAGTTGAGCTTGTTCTGATGTTTCAGTTCCCCACTTTGCAGCGCCGCGAATTGCAGTATACAGATGATCACCAGGGAAATTAGGAATCGGGAGCAATAGAATAAATCCAACAACTGTCATACCATGTCCTGCCAATAGCATAGGAGAAGCCCATTGAACTCTGAAAAATATTGATTCTCCAATTAACAAAGTACCCATCAATTCTGTAAACCAATTCAAATCCAAAACAAAGGGAATCTCTTCAATTGGAAGAGGATTAGTAGGTGTGAGGTGCAAACCTATCAATGCAAATCCTATTCCAGAAACAATCAATGTGAATGGTAAAACCAAAGATACCAGAGCTAAACTGATACGATTGGGGAACTGAATCTCATCAATACGCCTGAGTTGAAGAATTCCAATCAATCCAAAAGGCCAAATCGGACTTAATCCAGTTATGGGAAATGGAATACTAATCGGCAACAGATGGTCTACTTTGACTCCATGTGATTTTGCAACCATCCTCCTAACAACACTTGCTAAAGCAATGGTTGACATTATGGGCAACGCATACTGGATTCCTCCAATTTGGAATGCCTCAATAGAACTAGAATCGATAGACGAATTTACTCTTCCAATCCAACCTGCACCAATTATTGTCAGAAATACAAAAGAAAGTAACCACAAAAAGATCTGTGTACTCCTTTGAATTACAGCACTTCTTACACGAATTGGAGATATTTCTAGAATATATGGTTCATCATCCTCAAGATTAGGAACCCAACCCAAAGGAGTTAATTTGGAACGTAAGTCGTCCAAACAAGAATCTACGTCATCATCTAATGCATCTACCATCCATGCATAGCCATACTGTGCTTCATTTATTTCCGAAATCACAACAAAATGTTCAGCAGTTAATTCCTCTAGGAAATCACGTTGAGTCCAAGCCTTTCTTTCCAAGCGGAGTGCTGGCACATCTGGTTCGCTCAACACTTCCACCGGTTAAGCGTCTAACTAGTTGGATATGTCATTTATGTTGCCAAAGCCAAAATATTTCTTTCAATAATTAGTGAATCATCACTTATTCTTGAAGCGTTTTAACCGGAATGTCTCTTCTCTTTCCATTTCTTCTAATCGAAGTTGAATGAATGATTTTGCCTCTTCCATTTGAGGAATTACAACGAACTCCAGAGCATTTACTCTTCTTTTTGTAGCTTCTATCTCTTCAAGAAGACGTTTGAGAGTGGCTTCCATTTCTGAGGCTTTAACAATCTTCTCAATTAAGGCAGAATATCCATCTGCGGCTTCATCAATATAAGGAGAACCGCCAACTAATCCCATGCCTCTTTCATCCATTGTAGAGGATAGATTTTCACCAGAAACACTCGGGACAACCACTCCCATGATATTTCTCCTCTCGACCATTACCTCTGGATGATTCGATATAGCAATTGCAGCACTCTGAACTTCAAGCCCTCCTTCTATTGCACTAGCCAAATCAATACCTTGTTTTGCTTCTCTGAAGGTTTGAACAAGTTCTTCTCTCGCAGAAATCATCTCAGAAAGTAGGGTTCTAAATTCGTGGAAAAGACCATCTCGCTTCATCTTCAGAAGTTTGTAACCATTCTGAGTCTGCTTTATTCGGCGTTTCAAGTTGATTAGTTCACTGCGTGCAGGTTTGATATCTAACGCCATGATAAATCACCTCCTCATATTTCCTTGAATAAATTCATTCCTTCTTTTCATTAGGATGGTACTTAGAAATAAGTTCATCATCTAATCTTTCAAGATATTTGGTGTCAATATTTGCCAACAATTCCCAACAAAGATTGAGTGTGCCATCAATAGTTCGATCTTCATCACGACCCTGCCTAACGAATTTATCCTCAAAGATATCTGAAAACTTGAGATATTGTAAATCTCTCTCATTCAATGCATCTTCACCTACAATCGCAACAAGTCCACGTAGTTCACGACCTTGAGCATATGCTGCATACATCTGGTCACTGATTTTCTTATGATCATCACGTGTTGTTTCTTCACCAATACAACCACCCATCAATCTCGACAAGGATGGAAGAACGTTAATCGGCGGATAAATTCCAGCTTGATGCAATTCACGAGAAATCACAATTTGTCCTTCAGTAATATATCCAGAAAGATCAGGAATTGGATGAGTAATATCATCACCAGGCATTGTCAAGATTGGGAACTGAGTGATGCTTCCCTTCTTCCCTTTTACAATTCCTGCACGTTCGTAAAGCATTGCTAAGTCAGTATACATGTATCCAGGGTAACCACGACGACCAGGTACTTCTTCACGAGCTGCACCAATCTGACGCAGAGAATCACAATAGTTGGTCATGTCCGTGTAGATAACCAAAACGTGATAGTCGTGTTCAAACGCAAGATATTCTGCCGCAGTTAAAGCAAGTCTAGGAGTAATCAATCGTTCAACTGCAGGATCGTCTGCCAGATTAACGAATAAAACCGCATTTTCTAAAGCGCCAGTTCGTTCCAAATCAGCACGGAAGAAATTGTATTCCTCAGCAGTAATTCCCATTGCACAGAACACTACAATAAATTCTTCATCACTGTCCTTCAATTTTGCTTGACGAGCAATCTGCAAAGCGATATCGTTGTGAGGAAGTCCAGATGCACTAAAGATTGGAAGTTTCTGTCCTCTAACCAAAGTAGTACAACAATCAATTGCACTAACTCCTGTCTGAATAAAATCATGAGGAGATTGGCGCGAATAAGGGTTAATTGCAGCACCAATAATGTCTGCTTTCTCATCTGCAACAATGTCAGGACCACCGTCTCTTGGTCTACCGGCTCCATCTAAAATTCGGCCAACTAAACCTTTGCTAACTGGTAATTTGAATACATCTCCAAGGAACTTTACTCCTGCTCTACGATCAATACCTTCTGTGCCTTCAAACACCTGAACAACAACCATATCATCGGATGTATCTAACACTTGGCCGTTCTTTGTAGAACCATCAGAAAGTCGAATTGTTACAATCTCACCATATGCTACCGGTTCTGTCTTCTCTAGGAACACCAAAGGTCCCTTAATGTCAGTAATTGTCTTGTATTCTTTACTTGTCATTTTTCATACCCCCCTACTGGGCCTCCACAGAATTGCCAATCTGATTCACCATTTCTTCGACGAGCCCTTCAATCTTCTCAAGATATCCTTCTGCAAATCTAGCACGCATTAATTCAATGCGTGCAGGAACATTCACAACATCTTCTAGAACTGCTCCAGCAGCCATGGCTTTCTTTGCTTCTTCTTGGAATGTAAGAATTGCACGAGCCATAGCATATTGCTGCTCAACTCCACTATATGCATCAACAGGATCGAAACCATTCTGCTGAAGGAAGTATACACGAATCATACGTGCTACCTCAAGAGTTAGTTGTTGATCCATTGGCAATGCATCTGAACCAACTAATTGGACAATTTCTTGCAACTCGGCTTCAACCTTGAGGAGTGCACTAATTTCTGTCCTAACTTCAGGAAAATCACTTGCAATATTATCTCTGAACCATTGATTTAGACTCTGAGGATATAATGAATAAGAATTCAGCCAATTAATTGCAGGGAAATGCCGCTGTCTTGCTAAACCCGCATCAAGCCCCCAGAAAACTTTCACAATTCGAAGTGTACCTTGGCTAACTGGTTCTGAAATATCACCACCAGGTGGAGATACTGCACCAATAACAGTAACAGAACCGTCATCTCCATTCAAGGTCTCAACACGACCTGCACGCTCATAGAATTCAGCTAAACGGCTAGATAGGTATGCAGGATAACCTTCCTCTCCAGGCATCTCTTCAAGACGACTAGAAATTTCACGCATTGCTTCTGCCCAACGACTAGTAGAATCAGCCATAAGAGCAACGTCATATCCTTGATCTCGGAAATATTCTGCAATAGTAATACCTGTATACACAGATGCTTCTCGAGCAGCAACAGGCATATTGGAAGTATTGGCAATCATGACAGTTCTATTCATCAAAGGCTTCCCTGTATTAGGATCGATTAGATGAGGGAATTCGTCCAATACTTCAGTCATTTCATTACCTCGCTCTCCACATCCGATATAAACCACAATTTGTGCATCAGAATACTTTGCAAGAGACTGCTGAGTAACGGTCTTACCTGAACCAAACGGACCAGGAATTCCCGCTGCTCCACCTTTTGCCAATGGGAAAAGGAAATCTAGAATTCTCATACCTGTAACAAGTGGAGTGTCAGGAGCATATTTCTGGTTAAACGGACGAGGATGACGTACCGGCCATTCTTGCATCATCTGAATCTCAGTTCCATCATCGAGAGTACATACTGTTTGAGTAACATTGAACTCCCCTGATTCTAGTGATTTTATTTTTCCAGATGCCTTAGGTGGAACCATAATTTTGTGAGTGATTGTATCGGTTTCCTGCACAGTACCAATTACCTGTCCACCTGAAACCTCGTCACCAACAGATGCTGTTGCTTCAAATTCCCACTTCTTCTCCAAATCAAGACCATCGGCATCGACTCCTCGAGTAATGAACACACCCATTACTTCCTCTAAAGTTTGAAGAGGACGTTGAATACCATCGTAAATCTGTGTAAGTAGACCTGGACCTAATTGCACGGAAAGTGTCTGTCCTGTACTAAATACTGGTTCTCCAGGACGAATACCAGATGTATCCTCGTAAACTTGAATCACGGATTGTTCGCCGTGAATCTCAATTACTTCACCCATTAGTTTTTCATGCCCTACACGGACCACTTCGTACATTCTTGCATCAATTCCCGTCGCTGTAACGACAGGTCCTGAAATTCGATATATGACGCCTTCATTATTACTCATTTCTTCACTTCCTTTGTGTTTTTTCACTTCCATAAATCGACACCAAGTGCCTTTCTGATGGACTCCCGCAAGGTGTTATCCTCCTCAGTACCAATACCAAGGAATGTGGGCGTAATGCTCAGGTTAACCTGATCACGGACACGCTCCGGTAAACGACTTAGGTCGCGGGAATCTAATACTACGATGCCAATATCACTATCTGACATCAACTCGCGACATGTTGTCGCAAGTTCATCAATAGTTGTAGGATTGTGAAGATGAGTAATGCCTGCCAATTGGAAACCAAGCGTAAATTCAGGATTTCCGACAACTGCTATTTCCAAACTTTCACCTCCTACAATGTTAAATGCGCTTCAATAATGCCTTCCGGCAAACCTGCCGCTTTACCGCGCACGAGTAAGCGTAGGTTTTCAACCTCGAGTAATTTCCTCTCAATATAATAGACAATGGGGACTCCGGAAATAGGATTAAGATGTGAAAAACGAAGCAATAGTTCACTTCTCTTATGATGAAATAAATCTACTACTGGATCTAAGGAAATACCCGCATCGACCGCAGCAAAGGCTGCTTCAAGACCCTCGTCATCGAAACTAGGTGTTCGCCGTAATGCTGCAAGAATATCGTCATTATTTTGAGCTGCCAGCAGACCTTTCTCAGTTGCCTTAGATAAACCACTTCCTGGAACAAATATTTGCGACCTCTTTTCATTTGACAAACCTTGACGCATTGCCCTCATTATATTCAAAACATCACGATGAGCAATTTCCATTCTAAGGTATCTCTTGAGGCACGAATGTGGACCTCGTGTAGGAATTGATTTCAAGGCCTGTCTATAATAGGCTCTATCTAAGGCATCTTCATATTCTGCTAAACCTGCTTCAGGTGGAACTTCGGAGAATATCCTAGTTCCAATTCTCATCTTGCTAATGGATGTGGCGGCTTCAGCGAGGTTGGAGGATGAATCGATGATGGAGATCCATCGCGTGTTATGCGGGTTTTCCGCAGGTAACGCACCTTCGCCTACTCTGGAGCCATCTGCTCCACTTTTTACTGCTCTAAGAACTGCCTTCGCTTTATTGAAATCAACTCTTAGAGCCCAGACATCAACAATATCAGCTAACTCACCATTACAAAATCGCTCCACTTCATGGACTTCTCGATCTAAATTATGACTTAATGCTGCTTCAACAAGTTCTGCACCATTTAATCGATGACCATACAAATCCATATCAGCACGATATCCAGCATCCCCAATGGTATTTGCAATACTATCAGGTTCTAATTTCAACAATTGCCGAATTCTAGTCCTATCAAGTAAACGAGATCTACGTGAACGAGCACGGGCTGCTGCATTTGCCCAATTCGCTCGCCCTAACCACATAAATATCCCTCATTCACCAAATAATGTCCTAGTTACATCGCCGAGGGAATCCATCCAGACTTCCTCTAACCTATTATCAAAAGTAAAATCTAACCGTATGCTATTATCTTCTGCAACTAGAATAAAACCACCAAGCGCATCAATGTCGTCACCAATTTTGTAACCACTGGCTTTCTGCTCTAGAGCTGCTCTATCGATTGAAGCAGGCAATAATGTCATTTTTCCTGAACTTTCTGATTTAGCCTGTTTTAACATCGAGTCTAACATCGCTGAACGTTTGGCCAACTTAGGATTTCCAAGTTGACTACGAACTGCATCTAATGTAATGTCGATTTCTTCTCTACGGGCAATCAGAACGTCCTTTTGGTTCATCTGCCTAGCACTAGCAACTGATTCTTTAGCAATTTGAGATGCCTCTATTTCTGAACCAGATAGAGTAGAAGAAGCATGTGCTTCGATCTCTTTCTGGGCCTCAGATGCAATAGCTGCAGCTTGAGTCTCGGCCTCTGAAATTATGGCCTTGGCTTCCTTCGCCGCTTCCGCTGCTATGTCCTTAGCAAGTTTTTCTAAACTCATGTACAATCCTCACAATCGTGGGTAAGTATTCGAATTCCGAATGTTCACATCAAGAACATTGCAAGGAAACCGAACAATACGATGGTCTCAGGTAGTGCCGTAAAGATTAGACCTGTAACGAACTTGTCGCCATCTTCAGCAACCATTCCTACAGCTGCTGCTCCAATCTGTCCTTGGCTGAGGCCAGTGCCAACACCAGCTAAGCCTAGGGCGATTCCTGCTCCAAGGGGCATACCCCAGGAGTAACCTCCGCTGGCTGTAGCTGCGACTGCACCAGTCGCTGCAACCACGTCTGCCATGCCAATAAAGGCTAGCAGAACGATCATCATTCTCATCACGTTTCTCATCATCTTTGGGTTCATTTCTCATTCCTCCGTTGTTTTGTATCCTGCGCGAAACCGCGCGGGAATGTCATTGTTGCCCCGAATCCACCTCCACGAATTGGGACCGTCCTCCTAGGGGAGCAAATGCTCTCCCCGAAGCGGTGTAGAATTGGCGCATCCATTCAACAAAATGGAGTCTAGCAGCATGAATATTGGGGCTAAACACTCCCAATACCCATGCGAAAATTTGGACTGAAAACCATCCAATTAAAGCGATAATAGCAACTAGGAAAGAACCTGAAGAAAAACCTTCGACAATCATTGGATAAAGTAAACCATTACCCGCCTCAGCGATTTTAACTCCTACAATTCCAACTGCAAATAATCGAACGTAGGACAAGGTGGTTGGCAACATTCCAATTGCTTCAATTGGACCCAATAGAAGAGCGACTGGTAATGGCACATTTTCATGAGTTAGATGTACGATAATTAGAGCAACCCCGATGGCTGCAGCAACTGCTCCTCCGGTTTGTAAATCCAAAAGAAGTGCCTCGTATTCAGCAGAAGGGTTTCCTTGGAGAATTAGATAGGCATAGGAGAAAAAGAAACCTCCTCCCAAGACCAACATCCAAGATACCTTTCCAAATAAAGCTCCAGACCAGCCATGTCCATGTCTAATCTCGTCAATAGCTCCCAAAACAAAAGCTATCATCAGATGAACGACTCCCAAGTATATTGTAAGGAGAATTAAATCGGTTAAATTCCCAGTTACCCTATGGAATGGGAATGCTAAAACAACGCCCATCGGAAGATTTGCCTCAAACAAATTATGATGATTGGAAAATTCTCCACCAGATGGGTACATTATTGATAGAGAGGAGGCCCAAGAAGGAACTCCATCAGTAAATACCCAATGACATCCTGAACCATAAGACCCTCCAGCAGCATGTAAAGCAGCCTCGCAATGCCAATGAGGAAGTATTTCAAAACCAGCAAATTCTCCATAAATATAACCAAACAGAATAGTGGATATTCCAATGTATGACAATAGTTTTGCACCAAGAATACCTAATTCATTGCCAGAATCTTTAGTTTTCATGTATACGAGTCCGCCAAGACCTAAGGTCATCAACCCATACAACATATCTCCCAACATTAAACCGAAGAACAATGGATATGTGAATAGCATGAAAACAGTGGGATCAATCTTGCCATAATCAGAACGACCGACAGCATCAGTAAGTAATTCCATTGGTTTAGAAAGACCGTGATCTCCAAATGCAATTGGGGGACTAGGAGAATCATGATGATCATCATGACCATGTAATCCATGATGTTTTGGAGCAACATCAGTATCTACATGGATATGACTACAATGGGAGCCGATAGAGGCCTGAACTTCTTCAACCCTATCTGCGACAACCCACCCATCTATGACAAATGCATGCTTACTGACAGCGATTCTAGTAGGTGCAGTAGATTCTACAAAATCTCTCTCTAATAGTTCCAAACCACAAAGGAATTTGGGGCCATGGGATGTACTCCAATCTTCCAGTGCTTTTTCCAAATTGATTTTCTCATTTTCAAGAGTTTCAAGATTCTTATTTTCTACAGTTAATTCAGAAGAAGGTGAACCTTCACCTGAAGGAGGTTGGACAGCAGTAAATCCTAACGAATCCAAGGCCTTAGATGCAGAGTCAGCATCTTCATTTCGCACTACAACCAAGCAAAGATTCCCATTATCTGTTTTTGCGCTAGCGACAAAACCTTCAACTCCTGCTTCTTTGAGCGATGAATTTACAGAACCTTTGCCTGAAATTCTGCCAATCAATGCAGTAGCCGAACGATATCCGTCTAAAAGATCTAAATCAACATCTAAAGCGGTAAAATCTTCCAACGATTGAACTCTCTCTTTAGAGGAATTAATCAATGAAGTAAGGTCTTCAATCCGCTCTATTTTACTAGCTACATCCGTTACTGCATCACCTAAAGAGCCTGAAATCCATTCTCGGACTTTAGATTCAACTGCTTTACTAGTAGGCCTCTCTGGATTGATCCAATTAGAAACACTACGATAAGTAGTCAATTGTTTTGCTATATCTTCATGATCTTCACGAGGTGAACCTAAATCCAAGCCGTCTCCATCTTCTCCATCAAAATCAATGATATCAATAGCATTCAGAGCTACTAATCGATGCATCACTTCATCTAGATTGGATCGTAAACCAGCAACAACAAACCGTGCCATAGGCCGATTTGTCATCTCTCCAACCATCAAAATCACCCTTAATTTCGAATTGCATCCAATACCAATGAAATTGCTGCGTCCCGATTTGATTCAGCATTTGAATGAACATCAGAAAGTGCTCCAGACCCAGATTCTTTCACTTTCGCTGCCTCCCCAGAAGCGGAATCTCGGGCTGCCTGAAGATTACTCTGTGCCGATGCCTCTGTTTCACGACGACCAGCGTTGATAGATTCAGTTGCGGCGGCGCGAGCATCCGAAAGAATACGGGATGCTTTCTCCTTTGCATCAAGAATCGTTTTTTCAGCAGAAGCCTCGGCTTCCTTGACGGCACGTAGGATGTCATCTCTTCCCAAAGTGAATCACCTTGCTCACGCCCAATAATGATGGGCTTATCATATTGACCGTTAAGGATTGACTCCAGAAAATCACAACTCAAAACTCATAGCCATCCAATAATTGGGCCACATGTGGACCACACCTCGATAGGAGAAGGCGACTGGAATACTCTCCAGTCCAATCTAGAGGCAACTATCCCCGTATATGACCGAATCAATCGATTCGCCACATTTGGCCAAGACCAAAGATGGAGAAAAATGGTACAGGACCGGTTACCCATCAATGGGCGCATTCTAGAAATCGGATGCGGACCTGGTTCTTTTGCTGAAAATCTCGTTGGACGGGAATTAACGTGCCTAGACCCCATACCTGCAATGCTAGAAGTGGCAAAACCTAGAGTAAACAAAAAACGCTTAGAAAGAGGTGATTCAAAAGTAAATTTTGTCGAAGCAACTGCTGAATCACTACCTTTTGAGGATTCTACATTTGATGCAATATGTTCCCTTTTTTCCTTTAGAGACTGGTATGACAAACCCAAGGGATTAACTGAAGCACTAAGAGTACTAAAGCCAGGAGGAAAAATAGTGATTGTAGACCCTGCAAAAATAAACAGAATTCATGGCTTTCTCGGCTATCTATACATGAGAATATGGGTAGGATCTTATGCCAGATTAATTTGCAAACAAAAAGAACATCCATGGAAGTGGTTAACTAAAACTTACGTCCATTTCGGAACCACTCGCGACTATGTTAGAATGCTGAAGGATACTGGGTTCACTGAAGTTAATTCAAAAGTTATCTTCCCAGGCATGGCAACGATTTGGGAAGGCAAAAAACCCTAACGCCTCAATATATCAGAAACATTCGACGACAAGTGACTGCTCTCCAGATAATGCCCTTAGTTAAACGGTTGAAAAGCAAATTTAGAATCCAATCAGGTAAACGGAAAAGAAGACTCCCGAATCGGAATGAACGCTTGGAGTTCCGCATAACATCTCCCATTTGATTTTTCCACCTTTTTTCATAATCTGTAAGAGGTGTGCCATCCTTAAGATGCTCTGCTATCACTTGACCTGCAATTCTTCCACCTACCATCGCGATTGTAATACCTGCACCATTTGATGGAAGCACCATTCCCGTTGCATCATTAACCAATAGATAGTTACCTTTCACAAAGGTCTTGATTGTACCCGACATAGGAAGAGATCCTGCTCCCTTGAATGATATCTCTCCATTATATTTTGAAATAAATTCATTTGCATATTGGTTCATTGTTTTACCTTTGGAAAAGCTCTTCTGTATTCCTAGACCAATATTGGCTCCTCTCGATTTAGGAAACATCCAGGCATAACCGCCTGGAGCCATGGAACCAAAATGTAATTCTACAGCATCTCCATAATCTCCATCCATAAGAACAAATTTTACAGGGATTTTCAAGGATTTTTCATCCCAATAATCTCTTCTTAATGGATCGCTATGTCCACCTGCACCAACTATAACTTTAGCATGATAAGATTGGCCACTTCGAAGCTTTACCTCATTTCCTTCCACGGATTTGACATATTGATCAACGATATATTTTGCACCACATTTCTTGGCTAGTTCCACAAGTGCTTCATCATGAGCTACGCGATTTAGAACCAATCCCTCAAAATCAAATTTCAACGGTTTCCTTGAAGGAGGAACTATATGCATTTTAGAAGAGATTCTAGATATGGCATGTTTTGGTGTTTGAAACAAATCATCCATATCAGGAACATCAGGGCAAAGTCTCCTCAACTCATCATTAGTAGGAACCAATTCTCCACATTGAAGTGGGGTTCCTATAGGGTCACGTCCATCAATAACCAAAACATTCGCCCCACCTTCTGCAGCATATCGAGCTACCGTACTTCCAGCAGGACCTCCTCCAATTATGATAACATCATAACTATCTTCCACCATACTGTCACACCTTTCTACCAAGCGATATCTCTGCTAATCCTTCCATCAGTTCCCTAGCAGGAGTAAGTGGCAACGATCTCAGATTTTCTAATGCATTTATCAAATGAGTCTCGATTAAATTTCTAGTATAATCGAATGAACCGGCTTCATTCAGTAACTCTGTTAATTCATTCCAATAAGCATCATTGAATGATTCAAGAATTTCAGACATTCTTTGTCTAGGTTCTCCGTGTAAAATAGTAAGTGCATGTATCAATGGCAGAGTCATTTTACCTTCATGTACATCTGTACCTCTAGGCTTACCCATAGTTAAATCACCAGTTAAATCTAGTAAATCATCTACCATCTGAAACGCTATACCTACTCCCATTCCGAATTTAGATAAATTATCAACTTCATTTTCTGGAGCGTTTGCAAGAATTGCTGCAGCAGCACAAGCATTTGCAAAAGGACCCGCAGTCTTACCCCTTACAATCTCGTCATAATCCTCTGGACGAGTGGTTAAGTCTCTAATATGCCTCATTTGTTTCAATTCAGCAGCAGCAATTGCAGTACAAGTTTTTGATACTGAATCAACGATTCGTGTTTCGGCTCTTCCTCCTAATCCAAAACCCAATACAAATAGATAATCTCCAACAATTATTGCTTGAGCATCTCCATGAGTGGTATGTAATGTGGGAGCACCTCTTCTTAGACGCGCACCATCATAGATATCATCATGCACCAACGTAGCAGTATGAATTAATTCAAAAGCTAAAGCCAGATCCATTACTTCGTCATTTAGAGTCCCACCTGCAGCCTCATGTGCCAATAGCGTAAGAACTGGACGCCATCTCTTCCCACCTGCCATCAATACTGTACGCGCCATAGCCATCGCTTCTGCAGATTATCCAAGCATCTCTTTAGCAACTAAATCTTCCAAAGCAGCCTCTACCTTATCACGATATGAGCGAAGCCGCGCATCCAATTCTTTGCCCGCAACCATGGGAACAAGTGTATGTCGGAGGGTTTGCTATATCAACAGGTGTACAGACGACAGGACAATATGACCGAGGAGGGCGTAGACAAAATTGGCGTTCTATCGACTCTTTCCCACCACTGCGCTGCCAGATTAGATACGCTTTCGGGTCATCTTTCAGAAAATAATATCGAAAATGTTGAAAGTTTTATTGAAGGATGTGAGAATTTAGATCAAGGAAGAATTGATCTTTTTGTTGCGCCGAGTAATTTGGTTTGGAATGATAGAGAAATTCTCGCAAAAAAAGGATTGTCTATCGTAGCCGCGCTCCAAAGAAATCACCCTTTTCACGTATTAGTTTCAAGTGATGACACTTGGCATCTCAAAGCTGATGCAATTGTTCTCTGTGATGAAAAAATCATACAACGACAACTACTCCGGAAGAGAGGTAAAGTACCACGTAGATTGAATATTAGAAATTATTCTGAATTTGATTTAGATTCAAATTCTGGAGAAGATCTCAGAAAGGCTCAGCAGATGATTAATGATGGTAAAATAGATGGATTCATCATTCCAAGAGGAAGCTATTCTCTAACTGGATTGAACGAAAGAAGACATGCGATGCTACCTGATGCAGAAGAAATGGCAGGAATGCGGTTTGTGCCAGCCCCATTTGTTGATTTGATGTTAGTTTTATCACGCCAAGGCTTTCACCCTCATGTTATTCAATCATGGACAGATAATGAAGCAAAGAATGCATGGCTGGCAACTAAAGCGATTCTAGAAAGAACTCCTAAAGATTTGCATGATCGTATTGGTATCCACTATAGACAAAGAAATGTAGGTCCGATATTAGAAGAAGCAGAAAGGGTGAAGGATCTGTTCGTCCTCGAAACACTTCACGATCCTGAAGGAGAAGTTGACGACTTACTACGATATGAGATAATTGTCGAGACAATCAATGGAGATGGTACTATGACAACGGGAATCGAAAGAGTCGGCCCTGTAGACAAATTATATGTCGATATTCATTTTATGATGAATGATTGGAATTCGATTCTTGAGGGTATACCAATGTCAGAAGAATAGAATATCTCGGCAATTCAGATTTTCGTGCAGAATGTACATTTCACCCTCAACCTTGGCGTAACCTATACAATACCTAATGACGCGAAGGACATAATTGAGGGAAGAGAAATGCAGGTAGACACTGAACGTCTAGCAATTCTCCATACAAGTAAATTAGAGGACCTCAAAGAGATTGCATCAGATGCAGGAATCCCTCGTACAGGTTCCGTAGAAAGACTACGTGTTCGCCTAATAATTGCTACAATAATACCTGGAGAAGATCTTAGTTGGGATGGAATTCAAGACATTTCTAACCAACAACTTACTAATTTATTGAAGATATTTGGAATAAAAAGTTCAGGTTCACAAAAAGATAAGAGGCAACGAGTGTGGTTACACATCTACCACGATCCAAAGAAACTCACAATTGATTCACTTACTGAAATGAATAGAGATGACTTACATGAGTTATGTGCAAGATTAGAAATGCCTCGTTCAGGAAATAAAACACAACTCGTGGGAAGAGTAGCAGGAGTTCTATCGAATCAAGAAGGCGCTTGGGGCCGCATCAAAAGATCCGTGAAACGGGGTTCAACTTCTTCCATTCCTACTGCAAAACCTAAGCCTCAGTCTCCTCCAGCCCCACCTGCACCGATTGCCGATACTCCTGAAACCACTTTAACTAAACTAGAAGAAGTTGAAGAATTAACTGAAATAGAACCAGATATAGAAATCTTAGAAGAAAACCCTACAGAAGAAGAAATTCCAGTTGAAGAAACTAAACCACTCACTGAAACAATAGAAGTAGGTGCAGAAATTGCATTCAGAGAAATGGAAAGTAGAGAAGCAGAATTACGCTCACTAATTCGTGATTTCCTAATTATTGGAGAACAATCTCCCGAAGATATTTCAGCATTTATTGAAGATTTAAACCCAAGAGGATTTGATGTATCTCATAATGTTGTCAAAGAACACATTCTAAATTTAATTCAAGAAATGGCGCAAAGAAAAGAGAAAGAGCATGAGGCTCAGTCACTATTACCTGGCTCATGGAGAGAAAGACAAGCAATAAGACGGTTTGAAGAAGAACGTGGACATTTGCTTGATTCTCTTGAAGAAATACTTCTAGCATCTAGAGGAGATATACCTAGTGCAAGAATGTCGTTTGAAAATTACGCAAAAGAAGCAGGATTAGACCTTGATTTACCTGCCATCAGTGGACGAGTACATGGCCTATTTGATCTCCAAATTTCACTTAACGACATGGAAATGGATATTGATCCAGTAGCAGCAAGAAGAGATCGAGCAATTAGATTACTTCTTCGAAGAGTCGATGAAATAGATGAGGTAGCCAAATCAACCTTAGAGCGTATGGAGCAGCAAATCGAAGCCTTGGAACGTATTGTTGAAACCGTAATTCGTAGAAACGACGGGAAATTCACATCATTAGAACATTCTTTGATGATTAGATTCCTTGAAAGAAGAGGATGGGATGCAAATCACCCTGAAGTGAGACCACGATTAATTGCAGCAGCAGGAGTCCTAGCGGTTGAAATGGGATACATATCAGAAGCAGAAATGCCAACTCTTCCTGGACAAATTGCTTTAGATCCTGAACGAGTTTCTGACGTTGTTGATACACTTAATGATGTCTTGGAATCATTTGGAAAGAAGCCAGCACGAAGTGTGGAAGAATTAGATGAGATGGACGTAGAGGATGTTAATGAAATTGAATCAGCAAGAAGAACTTTGGACTCAGCTGATGCTATACTCGATCGATTAAGACAATTGGGCGAAGAAGGAATCTAATTAGTTAACTGTAGAGTGATACGTCTGTATTATTCTAGTAACTGATTCAATATCTCTAATGTCTCGGTTGACCAAATCTGTCAAAATCTGTTCTTTTTGTCTAACTACTGCTTCAAAATCAGCAGGAGTACATCCTTTCGCAGTACAGATGATTTCTCTAACCTTGCTTGGAACTCCAGTTTCAACAATTTTTCCTTGACTTGCATCATACTTCCAAATTGGATTCAGGCGAGGAGTATCTCCTTCCATTCCTGCAATTTCAGCAACTTCAGTAATTCTTCTAATATTCTTCCCTCCAACATTAAGACGTGCTTGCATTATAATCAAATCTAGCGCATTCAGCATTATTGCAGGGACACTCATTGGAGGATTCACGAGTCTCTTAACGGTCTCATTGGCCGTATTTGCGTGAAGACTTCCAAATGAACCATCATGACCAGTATTCATCGCCATTAACATAGTTGCAGCTTCTGGGCCACGAACTTCACCAACAATTACTCTATCAGGACGCATTCTAAGACTGGATTTCAAACAGTCATTCATGTCAATTTCAGATGTGCCGTCTGGACGTCTATCCCTAGTTTCCATTCTTAGCCAATGATCATGATAAATCTGGAGTTCAGCAGTGTCTTCTACCGATAAAACACGGTCAGACCATGGAACAAACATTCCGAGGCAATTGAGCGTTGTTGTTTTACCAGAACCTGTTCCTCCCGCTATAACGAAATTTGCTGGCTTTGCACCTAATCCGTCTACCCATGTCCAAAACATAG
This sequence comes from Methanobacteriota archaeon, assembly GCA_002708695.1. Lineage (GTDB taxonomy): Archaea > Thermoplasmatota > Poseidoniia > Poseidoniales > Thalassarchaeaceae > MGIIb-N2. Next base: position 60,461 of record PAOZ01000019.1, read on the forward strand.
CGGCTAAACGAGGTGATACTGTGCCCCACTTTATCAAATCAACAATTGTAATTGGATCCTCTCTAAATTTCCTAATGGTTAGAGTAGGACCATCAGGAGAAACAGGAGGGATTGTCCCATTCACACGAGAACCATCTGGAAGACGGCCGTCGAAAATAGGCACCATACCTGGTCCATCTCCAAGAGGAACTTCGGTATGTGATGCGATATTTTTTGCAATCTGAATTCCTTCTTCATCTTCTACCCAAATATTTGTTCTACACATACCATGCTTCCTATGGGCAATCTTCACACATTGTTTTCCACCGTTATACATCACTTCCTCAAGATCATCGTCGTCCAACAAAACTTGGAGAACCCCATAGGGATTAGCAGCAATTTGTCCATTGTATTCATAGAAAGGAGTAGGATGACCCTCTTCACTGTAAACAATTACATCGCCATATTGATCAATAATTTCTGCCATTTTTATCCCTCAGAACATGTTCCCTGCCATGATGTATACACCCTGAAACAATAGAGTGGACATCAACATCCAAGCCGGAGCAGACCAGAGATATTGACCAGTCCGACCAAGCATTCGACCACTAATTGCAACAGTTACTCCTGTTGCTGCGGCAGAGAAAAGGTAGAGGGCTTCTAAGGTTGAAGCCAAAGGATATCCAGTTGATGGAGGTGCAAAAATCCCTACAATAAATCCAGTGATACAAGGAAGCATAAGACCCATCAAAACTATCATTGTAAATGCTTGACCAAAGACCTTTTCTTCCTTTAACCGCATTAGAGAATTCAACTTCTCGTATTCTATACTCATCCTGTATGTTACTTCCTGTAATGGTGCCTGTTGTTCAAGAGCAGCATCCAAAAGATTGACTACTCTTTGAACCAAAGCACTTCTAGATTCAAGAGCAAATTTTGCTAATGCAGCAGTAAATGATGTTGCTTGAGCCCTAACCAAAGCTTGATCCAATAAAGTTCCAGCAACATCGTTACGAGACTTCGCCACATCAGCAAAAGCTTGTTCAAGACCCAAACCGGCTCCCAACTCGGCTGAAATTAATTCCATCATCTCAGGTAAAGCACCATCAATACTGCTTCTTCTTCGGGATTCTAATGCCAAAGGAATCGCTCCTCCAATCCCAATTATTGCCAAAGGAAGTAAGAACATAGCAGTAGGGTTGTCATTTAGACGTTCCATTAATTGCCAAAGCATCAAATCACCTCAGACTCCAGGATCCCTAGTATGGGCCTTTAGACCAATCATCCCCATTGCAAATACACAAAATGCAAGACCGCCGAATGTTGCCATTCGCGCCACACCTGGACCAGGGACATCGATTAACCCTGACGCTCCTGCAAAAAGATATGGCGCTACTGCCATCAATGGCAAAACAATTGGACCAAGCATTCCTACAGTCAACAAGGCTGTAGGCATTCCCTCAAGGGCTTCGATGTACTTCATTATACGATCTGTGCGCTCTTCTTCTTCCCTATCTGCTTGACGTCGTAAATCTGAAATCAAATCAGTATTCGATGTCACATTGGTTTTTAGTGTCGTAAGGAGACGTTTGTAACCTGTGGATTTTGTACGAGAAGTGGCCTTAGTAAGTTCATCTTCAATCCTTCTTCCGGCTCGAACACCATCCATAATCTTCTCCATATCTTTACTGATAGCACCATATCCACCTCTAGCGATATTAATCAATACAGATTCAAGACCAACTCCAGCTCCTAAAAGAACATCAAACGCTCGTAGAGCGGCTAACAAATCTCGTTCTTCGGCTTCCATAATCACGCCTCCGCATCTTCAACCAAAACCAACTCAATCTCTCCCGATTCTGAATCATAAGTCATTTCTTGAATTGCTACAAGCATCTCTCTATCAATAAACGGATCAATGAACGAAGGTTGGCCTGCGCGGAATAATCCTTCCAAAACCTTGTATCCTCTAGTATCCACTTTTAGTCGAATGGTATATACTGCAGATTCCGAACCTTCATCCTTTACATCATCTCCTTCGCCACCGCGAACTAATTTACGTTCAAGACGCCTTTTTATGTTCACAGAAACGTGACATTCCTCTAATTGCATCCATTCTCCATCCTTTGCGCGAATGAAGCAAGAGATGCCTGACATGTCTGTCCCTACCCCTCCACTGGAGACTTGGGGGCATCAAGGTATCGCATTATCGAGAGTTATAAAATCTCAAAGAAACCGAATTCTGGTTCTTGAATCAACGCTTGAACATCTCGAAGATCGTCGATGACCTCCTCGGCTGTTAACCGTACTACACCAACACTAGCACAAGCACGGATGAGCGTATCATAATCAACTGGATCATCAGATGCATTCAAACATTGCAAAATTGCCTCTTTCGCTTTATCTATTGCTTCATCTCCCTCTAAATTCTCAACTGTTTTTGGAGAAACAGATTCATCAGGAACAGGAGATGTTTCAACAACTTCATCGGGTGGAGCAAGCCCTTCACTCATACTAATTGCACGCATGACCGCCACTTCGTAAACTGAATCATCGATATCACCATAATGTTCTCTTGACTTCAGGAGACCAGAAATAAGATCTGAAGGAATTCCTCCCGATTTGTAACTTATCTCCGTATTTTCTAATTCACGTGATTTTCTCTGAGCATCTATTCTTCTCATTGTTGCATCTGCAGTACGGGCCAACCAAACATGGTAGCGAGTTACGTCAATTTCCCTAAAACCTTCAGCACGAATACTAGTAAACACGCCACCATCTTCTGTTTCATAATGTCTTGAACGTCCCAACATCAATACTAGGAAACGATCGCCTCTCTCAAATCTAGCAAGTATCTCTTCCGCATCAGCATGTAATTCAGGAGTAAATGGGGTAACATCAAACATATGTAAACCAGTAGAATCTCTCAAACGTCCACGATATCCCGGTCCACTTTCTGTATCTCTTCTTTCCATATTATCGATTACACCTGCTACCAACATCCTAGAAGTCATAGCACCAAGACGACTAACAACAAATGAGGGGTCAAATTCGCCCTGTCCAACAATTGGTAGCGAAGATTGAGAAAACTCAATTGCAAACATCCTAAGAGCAGGTTGCCTCTGCCGACTAGATGAATTTGAAATCACAAAACCACCCCCCATGTCTCACGTACTTTAGCAGCTATCGCAACTGGATCATCCAATTTCTCAACAACAGAATCAGGAAGTAGCATAATTCCTCTATCATCTACAATGGCTCTTCCATTAATCAAAATTCTAGTTCCAAACAATTTTTCACTTATCTCTCTAACAAAATTCCCAGGGCCTTCTTCATTGATTCTACTTTGAATTGAGGCCATATCTTGATGCAGAAATTTCTCAGATGCTGCGCGTCCTACAACTACATTTGCACTAGCTAGTCCATCATCAATGACAAAACGAAGTCGAAGATCTTCCACTCCCTCAACTACATCGTGTTCTGCACAAACCCCTTCTCTCAAAACACGACGACATTCTGGACAACGTAAAACAATTCCACAATCATCTCGAACAACCAAAACCTCTCCTTCAGTTTGGATTCCATCTCTAGAACCACTATTCTTGAGTTCTCCAAGAGTTGTCTCAACTACATGTGATTCAGGGTCTATTTCTCCCCATGGGGATTGATCCAAAATTGTTACTTGTTTTGCATCATCTACTGTAATATCAGGAGTTCCTTGGAAGGCTCGAATTCGTGCTTCTTGAATAGAAACCACTTGACCTGGTTGAATTTCTATCGGAGACCATACAGTCATCTTACAACGTCCGGAAGGATCTAAAACGCGAACACTCGTAAGACTACGTTCCTCACCATCTCTCACAAAAGTTCGAGTTTCTATTGATTCAACTTGAACAGTGATATCAACTCCCCTCATACCATCTCGAATATCCTCGATTTTTGCACGATTATTTGATGATAATTCATCAGCATCAGGGAATGATGCGTCTCGAAATACCTCAATTTTTGTTCTATCACTAAAATTGACTTCAGGTGTTTCTCGGAATCTCCTGATATTCGCGCCTTCAAAACGAAGTAGTGAACCAACTTCATGATTGAATTCACCCCAACAAAGGAAACTCATCTGACCTGAACTATCTGCTAATCGTCCTCGAACAACGTCGATGGTACCGCTACCATCTTTCTTTACAATCTGATCCGGACGAGCAGCAATCACCCTTGCTACCAATGTAACAGGACCTTCCATTGATGCAGCAGTAGCCAAATCAACTGGTTCAGATGTAGGTATATTGACTGTATTTCCTTCCTGAAGAACTGCTACACGTGAACTCTGATTGATGTTTATTGAACGTTTACCATTCCACTCATTCACTGATACTCCTTCTAATCTAACTATTGAACCCGGAGATAAATTCGAACTATGATTCCCCCAATCCTTGTAATCCCAGCGAGTACTCCCTTCATTTGAGAAAGGAAGGTCTTCTATCCATCCAAAGGCAATTTGCCGTTCCTCACCTCGAACCATTTGTACTCTAGGAGTGTAACTCACTACCATGACCTCGATTGTTACATTACGATCATCAGAGCCTAATTCAGAGAATCTTTCTACTTTCTTCGAAGCTACCATACTATCCATTCTAGATTGAATTGAAGTTTCAGAATCATTCTTCTGAAATCGCTTCACAATCGAACGTACTGCATCCTCAGGTTCAATCCTAAACTGTGTGTGATATTTTTCAAATTCTTCACGAATTGCATTCCTATCAGCATCAGGAACCTCGGTTAGAACCTGCTCAATGTATGTCTCATATTCATCTGTCATTTTTTCAGTCTCCACTGGAGGGGGGTAAAATCACGCTCCAGCAAACACCGAGTCACTCCAATATTAGGAGAAAGGAGAGATGACTCGGCGTAAGGATGCTGAAGTCTGGACACCACATCGCCTCCGGAGAACTAGGTGATTGGTGGCGGTTCTTGAATCATCCTAATGGGAATTCAACCGATGACATCATGACGAATAGGGTAATACGAAGGCCAATGAGGGAGCCTTTTCACTTCGAAGGATTTGATGTAGAACCGGGCACTCAAGCCCGAATTCCATTATCTGTCGGCCTAGATCCTCTTGGAAGAGATTTGTCGATACCGGTCCACATTCTACATGGTGAAGAAGATGGCCCAATCCTAACAATCACTTCAACAATTCATGGGGATGAACTCAATGGTGTAACCATAATTAGACACCTCCTTTACGGAATGGATTTGAAACCAGAAACAAGTGACGATTTGGTTAGAATTGAAAATTTAAGAGGAACTCTATTGATTGTGCCCGTATGTAATCCCGAAGCAGTAATTCTTGATACAAGGCGTTCAAGTGATGGAAGAGACCTCAATAGATGCTTTCCAGGGCTCCCAAATGGAACACATTCTGCAAGAATTGCACATGCATTGTTTGAGCGAGTTGTAATGAGAGGAGAATACCTAATCGATTTACATACAGCACCTGCTAGAAGAACTAACGCTCCACATATTCGGGCAAATTGTGACCTTCAAGACTCTAAAGAATTAGCTAGAGCTTTTGGAACCCCGATTGTATTACATTCAATTGGCCCAGAGGGATCATTAAGAAGAACGGCCACAGGATTAGGTATTCATTCCATCCTATTGGAAGCAGGTACTGCAAATGTCTTCGAAGGAGGAGCAATTGCAGTAGGGGTTCAAGGAATCATGAATGTAATGATACATTTAGGAATGATTGATGGAAATGTAAGGCGTCCTGAATGGAGACTCATTGTTCGAAAGTCTAGATGGATAAGATCACCAAGGGGAGGAATGTTACATCCAGCAATTGTTGCAGGAGAATTAGTAGATGAAGGGCAACCAATTGCTCATGTTACAAATCCTCTAAGTGGCGATGCGGAAGCAATTCTTAGTCCAATGGCAGGCGTAGCAGTCGGGTTAGCGACTTCACCGATTGTTCGAGAGGGTGATCCAGTAGCAAATATTGCATCTGTGCAAAAGAAAAAAACACATCAGAAGATTCGAGCAGCACCTATGACTGAATGGACAATCAAAGATGTATCAGAAACACTAGAGGATATCTCTGATGACGAAGGTGGAGCATGTATTGATGATACTCCAGAGGATGAATGATGACTATTGGAGAATTATATTTTGGATATGGTTCAAATCTCAACGAAGATGATTGGAATTCTTCAGGCGATTTTTTACCATGGAAAGAGGCATTGCAAATCTACAATCAAGCATATTTGTTAGATCATATCCCTGTTTATCACTACTTTTCGAAAGGCAGAGGTGGTGGAGCACTGGATGTTCGACCACTTAAAGGAGGAACAGTAAATGGGATGTTGTTTCGACCTACTGTCGAAGGATGGAAAAATGTAGAAAAAAAGGAAGGGAGTCCAAATTATTATTTTCCAAAAAAAATCATTGTTCAAACAATCACTGGAGAATTACTGGAAGCAATCACCTACATGGTAGTAGAGCATAGAAAGGAAGCAGAGTTTATACAACCCAGTAAAAAATACCAAAAAATTGTGCACGAAGGAATGAGAAATCTCGAATTGAATCCAAGTGGACAAAATGGAGCAGCTGTAAATGATGAATCAATTAGTATGTGCAATAATGTGTTCGTATATGGAACTTTGAAACAAGGATTCAGCCGAGAAAATTCGATGGTAGAAGGACGCAATGGTTCTCCAAGTCTTGGGAAAATCAGGGGAATACTAATGGATCTTGGACCATTTCCTGGATTAGTCCAAGGAGATAATGAAGTAATTGGAGAATTACATTCGTTTACAAAAATAAAACCGGTATTAGATAGATTAGATGAAATTGAAGGATTCTATGGTTATGGCAAGTCATTCAATCTGTTTGAACGAATACTTTGCAATGTAGAAACAGACAATGGAAAGATGTTAGCGTGGACTTACAGATGGATTGGTTCAGATGGAATCCCTATCGAATCGGGAGAATGGTGTAAAAGATGAATATCTTTGTCCCTCCGCCGCTGGAGGTAAGACATGGGCGCTAAGATTGGAGTGCTAACAATTTCTGATCGAGCACATTCCGGAATATATGAGGATGAGTCTGGGCCAGCGGTTATTCAGACACTAAACAAAATAATCGATTCCGAATGGGAGCCTGTTTCTAATCTAGTACCCGATGAAAAAACGGAAATTGAAAAAGCACTAATCCGATTTACGGATGAGGAAAATTGCTGTTTAGTAATTACAACTGGAGGAACTGGTCCTTCATCTAGAGATGTGACCCCTGAAGTTACGGAAAAGATATGTGACCGTATGATGCCAGGTTATGGTGAATTGATGAGGAAAATTTCTCTTGAATACGTCCCTACAGCTGTTCTTTCAAGACAAACTGCAGGTTTAAGGGGAAAATGTCTGATTTTGAACCTACCTGGCTCTCCTAGAGCAATTGAACAAACCCTCATCCCTCTCTTTGAATCAATACCAGCATGTATTGACCTTATGGAGGGGCCATTCATCGAAACTAATCCCGAAATTGTAGTGGCTTTTCGTCCAAATCATCGTTGAATAGAAACAAAGGGTTCAACTCCTATTCATTGGAGGAGGGGGTATGGCCAAGATGAAAAGTGGGTTCACCCCAACAAGATTGAACAATGAAATTCGTCAGATTGATGTCACTCTGGATTTTACACCAAATGCTCTTTCTTCAGTTCTATATCGACAAGGTAACACTATGGTTTTAGCATGTGTGACTAAAGAGAGGTCTCTTCCTAGATGGTTTCCTAGAGATTCTACAAAAGGATGGGTTCATGCAGAATATTCCCTTATGCCTGCATCCACTGATTCAAGATTCAGAAGAGAAAGAAACGGGGCTAAAGGTAGAACACAAGAAATCGAGAGATTAGTGGCAAGGTCACTTCGTGCAGCAGTAGATCTTGAGGCATTGGGGCCTATTGCATTAAACATTGATTGTGATGTATTAAACGCCGATGGAGGCACTAGATGCGCTTCAATAACTGCTGCAGGGATTGCACTTAGACTTGCGATTCGAAGATTGATTGCTCAAGGAATATGTTTGCCATTAGATCGACGAGAAGACAGCGGAGATGGACAAGTAGAACTAACAAAAGAGGAGGCGAATAATCACGAAAATTCAGTTATGCCAAATGATGTTGCAGCCATCAGCGTAGGTCTCCTTGATGGCGAGGTCTTTGCAGACTTGGATTATGACTTAGATAGTAATGCGGATGTTGATATGAATATCGTGATGACATCTGATGAAAGATTTGTTGAGGTACAAGGAACTGGAGAAGAAGCAACATATTCTTCTGATGAACTCAATGCTCTAATTTCTTCAGGAAAGGATGCGATTAAACAATTATTTGCAATCCAAAAGAATGTACTTTCCGAATAAAATCGGCTCATTTAACAGCGGAACCCTTGAATGGGAATCCATAGTCGCGAGAGCACCGCGACGGTAACTCAGCTGGGAGAGTGCCAGACTGAAGATCTGGAAGTCGCCGGTTCAAGCCCGGCCCGTCGCACCATCTCAGAAAAGATCGTCTTCATCTTCTTCTTCTTCAAATTCGATTCTACCCGTATCTGCCTTCTTAGCAGGTGCCTTCTTTGGCTGAGAAGGTTCTGGTTGTGGTGTAGAACCTTCATTTTCATTGGCTTCTCGTCTTAATCTGGCTTGTTCTTTTTCCCTTGCTAATAACTCTTCGGGGTCAAGGCCAGCTTCGATTGCTAATTTTATCCTACGTTCTTCTAAAGCACGGCGTTCGAGTAATTTCTGCTTGGCTTTGTCGTATTGCTGTAGCATATACATTGCATCGTGTTCAAGTAAAGGAGAATCAGAAATGACTGTGACGTCTAACCAATCTCCTTCTTCAGCAAGATATTCTGCCAACGGTTCAAACTTAAGATCTGATTTTTTCAACTGAGTATAATGCATAGCATTACCAGCACGATGCTCAATACCGGAAAAATGACAATAGAATTTCTTGCCTCCAAATTCAGAACGAACTTGATCAAACAATTCAGCGAAATCTTCAGATGTTCTTAACGAACCATTTCCTCTTGCATGAATATGGGCCATATTGAGAACTGGGACTGTTCCTTCTACATGATTGACAACTTCCAATACTTCGTCTAAAGTACCCCAAAGTGATTGTTGACCACTTGTCTCAACTCCAATCAATGTGGGTTCACCTTCGGTAACCCAAGGGAATGCAGCATAATCGATCTCATCCTCTTCATTGCCCCAAAGTTCACGACAACGTTCGACAACACCCTCCAAAATATTAGCAAGATGTTCATTTGTTTCTCTTCCAGGCCGTCTTTCACCATATGGTCCAACGTGATATGTGATGTGGCGGGCATTGACAATCTTAGCCGCCTGTAAACTTGTTTCCATTTTCATTAATGTTCGTTGACGAGCACGGTTATCGCCAAGTAAGTCTGCATAATATGGGCCGTGCATGTTCATCTCAAATTCTGATTTCCAAGACAAAATTCCAGCTTGCCAATATTCATTGAAATGTTGAGGGGCGACCGTACGAACAGTTTGAATCTCCATGGTAGATAATCCAAGAGCCGTTATGTCGTCCATTCCTTCAACAATAGTACGACCTTTACAAGACAAAGGTACCCCTGCTGGACCGAAACGAAGTGGCATCCAATTGACCCCCGACCTCCTGCCCGACCGGGTGGCCCTTCAAAAGGGATGGCACGAAATGAAAGATTTCAAGAGATAACATAAGTGAACAAAATTTTTCAAAAATAGTCAAAAAACAGGAGCAGCATCATAACCTCAATCTGTGTCGTAAATACAATGACCAGACAGTGGAGTAGTTTGGCCGTCGCCTCACTTATGCTACTTCTACTCCTAATTCCAAGCGTTCATGCTTTCAACGTAGAAAAAGAAGAACCAGGACCCAAACATTGGCAACTAAATATTCCTGAGAAAATCTACCCAATAGATGGTTTTGGCCACCATGAAGTAGAGTCATCATTCAATTCTAGGAACTCTGATTTGATTAGATTGATTCCTTCTTCTGGGACAAACGATTCCGATTGGATTTCAAGGAGTAATCTGCCTAGCCCCCGCGAAATCAGTAATTCTGTCTGTTTCAACCCAAATGGCATGGTATTGGACGAAGATGGATTATCAGATATGAATTGGCTTTGGGGCCAATTTATCACGCATGACATCGACTTCACTCTCACTCAAAATGGTAGAGTAGATGGGGCTGCAGAAAGAATAGATATTTCAGTTCCTTCAGGAGATCTTTGGATGGATCCGCAAGGAACTGGTTCTAACATGATAATGATGTTCAGATCGATATACAATCAATCAACGGGTTTCGAAAATACTCCCAGAGAATATCCAAACTCAGTTACGGGATGGATAGATGGATCTTCTGTATATGGATCATCTCAAGCAACTGCTGATTGGTTGCGAACAGGGTACGGAGGTCTTCTGAAGGTGACATCAGACCCTAATGGAGATCTACTGCCACTGGCCGCAGAAGATGACGATACCGCGCCAAGCATGAGTTTTGTTGGGTTTTCTGCTTCTGAACGATACATTGCAGGAGATTCTCGTGCAAATGAACACGTCGGACTTACAGCTATCCATATCTTATTTGTAAGGGAACACAATAGAATTGCAGAAGTTTTAGAATCTCAAAATCCTGAATGGACAGATGAAGAAATCTACCAAACTGCAAGGAAATATGTTACTGCATTAATGCAACAGATAACCTACCAAGAATCCCTTCCTTCGATGAATATCCATTCAGATTGGGGAGAATATGATTCTTCGGTGGACCCATCAATCAGCAATGCTTTTGCAACTCTTGCATTTAGAATGGGGCATTCACAAATTGGCCCACTTACATTACGATTAGAAGAAAATAGAACTACAATTCCTCAAGGCAGCATTGCTTTAGAAAATGGTTTCTGGGACCCAAATTCACTTGTTACTGACGGAGGAATTGACCCTGTTCTTAGGGGTCTTGCATTTACTACTCAAGAAGCAAATGATGTAGGATATATCCACGCACTCAGAAATATGTTGTTTGGAGAACCAGGAATGGGAGGAATGGACATGTGTGCAATAGACATCCAAAGAGGTAGAGATCATGGAATTCCTGATTATGGGGCATTTCGAACATTAGTTGGCCTTGAACCCGCAAATAATTGGTCAGATGTTACTTCAGATTCAGAACTAGCTTCAAGATTGGAATCTGTTTATCCTAATGTTAGTTCAGCAGACCCACTTATTGGGATGTATGCTGAAGATCATGACTGGACCCATTATTTTCCTGAATACGATGAAAACAGAACAATTCACAGCACAGTGGGGCCAACAATGCACTATATTATCAGAGAACAATTCCATAGATTGAGAGTTAGTGACCCACTATTCTATGAATGGGACCCCGATTTATCGGATGTTCTTGATGAAATCAAAAATACTACTTTGACAGATGTAATTCTAAGAAATACAGGAATTGAAGGACTGGTGTGCCTTTCAATGATTTCAGAGCAACATTGGATAGAAAATTCAGAAGAAGATTTTACTCAAACAGACAACTTTTGTGAAAATAAAAATCTAAATTTCGCCCCAGGTCCACCGGTTGAAATCAGTAATCCATCAGAAGAAAGATCTACTGTTTTGAATGCAAAAATGACTGAAAGGACTGGGAGAAGTGGATTGGGCGAAATCGACTTAGGAATGACTTCACAGTGGGCAAGTTATGGGCCTTCCATTGCACCAGGAGATTGCGATGGTGATGGTTTAATTGACATCGCAGTTGGCGCAGTTTTCGATCATGAAGGATGGGAGAAAGGTGACGATTTTAGTACAGGAAAAATGCACCTCATGAGAAATATTGGCGGAAATCAATTCATTGATATTACTGAAGAATCAGGTCTTCCAATATCAAATTCAACCGCATTGGGATTAACGTGGGCAGATTTTGATGAGGACGGAGATTTAGATCTTCATGTCTCGAACTTTGGTGAAGCTGACATTGTAAATGGTTCTGGCGGGGCACCAAATGAGTTGTATCGAAACGAAGGAGCATGTACTTTCACCGAAATAGCAAATGAAGTAGGAGTTGACAATCCAGGTCATTCATCGAAGGGACTGTGGGCAGATTACGACCATGATGGAGATCTAGATCTTTATTCAATGAATTTCGGGATTCTTTCAGAAGAACAATTACTTGTCCGTCAAGAATCAAATATTCTTTATCAAAATCAATTGAAAGAAACGGGATTTGCTAATTTTGAACCTGTAACAATTCAAGCAGGTAGAATTGATGGGGGCACGCTAGAACCTACTTCCGATGGTGAAGTTGCAGTTGGAAGCGATTTCTCAATTGCCATTACTGCACCTGAAAATCCTTCAGCTCAAATGTTAACACCCTCAGATAGAGATCCAAATGGAAAGGGATCTGGAATGTCATGGGCAGGAATCTTTGTGGATATGGATGGTGATGCATGGGAAGATATCTTTGTCGCATCAGATTTTGGTTTCTCTCCTTTCTATAATGGAACTAATTCAGGAGCGTTTAGGACCTCTACTTTTTCCCATAATTTTTCATTGCCAGGAACTGGAATGGGAGCAAGTGTGGGAGATATAGAAGGAGATGGAGATCTAGATCTTTGTGTAAGTAACTTTGGACCAAATTATCTATGGATGCAGTCAGAACCAACTAATTGGGAAGAAGTTGGAGTAGACAGGGGAATCGCAGAGAATATTCTAGTAAATTGGGACTGTAAATTCCTTGATGTCGACCTTGATGGAGATTTAGATCTCTGGTTTGGAGTAGGCAAAATTAACCCTTATACTTCGTTCAATAACAATTCACTTTACATCAATGATGGAACTGGTCATTTCATTGATGGAATAGAAGCAATTGGACTTCTTGACCAAGGGAAAACAATGGGATCCACATGGGCAGATTTTGATGGAGACGGAGATTTAGATTTGGTATTAGGAGATACAAATATCGGAATTAGATTCTTTGAAAACGATGCTGCTCAAAGAGACAATGTAAGATGGATTGCAATCGATCCAAAATCTACAAACTCAGATGATGGAATTAACAAAGATGCTATTGGATCGATTGTCGATATTGAATTTTCAAACGGAAAAATTGTGCGACAAGCAATCGTGGCAGGTGATGGATTTACTGGCTGTTCAGTTTCCGAAATTAGATTAGGCATTCCTGAAGACATCGAAATTGAAGAAATTAGAGTCACATGGAATGATGGCGAAATTACTACTATGGACAAATGGACATTGAATCGTATTAATGTGCAAAATTATGACCCAGATGTAAATATATTAGATGAAGAACAAATAGATACTTTGATTTTCTTAGTAATTTTTGTCTTTGTATTAATCTCAACTATTGTTATTATGTACAAAGCAAATGAAGAAATAAAACAACGTGAATCAGAAAATAAAGACAAAAATGATTGATGCTTGGGACCGAAAATAACGGGTATCAGTCCCCCCCCCGCGAGCCATGGTGTCGGGCGTAGAACAAGCCATTGAAGCATTTTCCAATGGTAAACCAGTTCTTGTTTTTGACTCTGCTTTTAGAGAGCAGGAAACTGATTTACTATTCCCTGCAAGTGCTGCTAACCCTATGGCAATTAGACAATTACGCAAAGATTGTGGAGGATTACTTTTTCTAGCAATAGGTGATGAAGTAGGTGCAGGATTTGGATTACCTTGGCTACAAGATATTCATACAAATCAACAATTAATGGATGAAAATCCAGTTCTTCACCATCTAATGACAAATGATTTACAATATGACTCTCGTTCAGCATTTACTCTTAGTCTGAATCATAGAGACACGTTTACAGGGATTACTGACAGAGACCGATCGCTAACTACTCGTCGATTTTCAGATTTATGGACGGAAATAGAATCTCAAGATTTGAATGAGGGACAACGTATGGATGCATTAGGCAAAGAATTTCGAACGCCAGGACATATTCCTGTATGTAGGGAATCCCCTGGAGGTCTAGCAAATAGACAAGGACATACAGAATTAGCTGTTGCAGTTGCTAGGATGGCTAATCTCCCTCCTATCGTAATTGGTGCTGAAATGTTACAACCTGATGGAGATTCAGCTTTATCGGTTGAAGATGCTCAAAAATATGGTGAAATACACGGTATTCCTTTCCTAAGTGGAAATGATATCCTAGTAGCATCAGGATTGAAGGAGGAATAACAATGACGAAAATAATGGCAGTGGGAGTTTTCGACCTTTTACATGCAGGCCATCTCCACTATTTGGAAGAAGCCAAAAAATTAGGAAAACACCTTACTGTTGTAATCGCTCATGACGATACTGTTCGTAAAAGAAAACATGAACCAGTAACAAATCATGATTTGAGATGTAGGATGGTAGCCGGATTAAAACCTGTAGATGATGCAATGGTTGGAAATCCACCTAATCAACCAATGTACGATATTCTTCACATCGTTCAACCTGACATCATTGCATTACGTTATGACCAAGAGCATGCAGAAATGAGAATTCGAGATGATTTGAAAGAACGAGGATTTGATGGAATTGAGATTTGTAGAGTGAGTGGTCTTTCAGAAGATTTGGATGGTACTAGAAAGATAATAGCTAGAATATTAGAGATGAGACAGGAATCAGAGTGATATCATGTTCTCAGGTATAGTTGAAGGAATAGGTACGATTGTACAAATTGAAGAACAATCCGAACATATTCATTGGAAAGTTCAGCTTCCAAGCGGTTGCGAAAAAGGACTTGAGATTGGTGCTTCAGTATCTTTAGACGGGGTCTGCTTAACCGCTACAACAATCGAAAATAATACCATTGGATTCGATTTAATTCAAGAAACCCTAGATCGAACAACGCTTAATGAAAAGAAAAACGGTGATTCAGTAAATATTGAGAGAGCACTACGATATGGGGAAGAAGTAGGTGGGCACCTCGTTTCTGGACATATTATGGCCAAAGGTACCATTCAAAATATTGAATTTTCAATCGAACAAAGTGAAGTACACGGAGATAAAACAGCAGATATTCGAATCAGTGTTCCAAATTCCCTATCAGACTATATTTTTGAAAAGGGGTACATTGCAATTGATGGAATTTCTCTAACGATTGGGGAGGTAAATGATTCGGGGGAATTCGAACTCCATATTATTCCTGAAACTCTTAGACGGACCACGTTGGGACAAAAATCAATTGGAGATAGTGTAAATATCGAGATTGATTCTATGACTCAAGCTATCGTCGATACCGTCAAACGTGTGATGAATCCGGAGAGGGAGCAATGAACATCGGATTAGTATGTGGTTCATTCCACAAAGTGCGAGTTGAGGAGATGATTCAACATGCTCAAGATGAAGCGCAAAAAAATGAACTTGAAATTAGCGAAATTATCTGGGTTCCAGGTTCAATGGAAGCCCCTTTGGCAACAGCTCGTCTTCTAGAACAAGACGACATTGTAGGCGTTGCATGTCTTGGAATCATTGAGAAGGGAGAAACCTCTCATGGTTTAGCAATGGGACAAGCAGTAATCAAGAGTTTAATTGATTTGCAATTAGGATATGATAAGCCAGTTGGATTAGGAATAATTGGTCCAGGAGCTGAAGAACATCATATCCCGTCCCGATTGGAGCCGCATGCAAGAAGTGCTATTTTCGCAATTAAAGCCATGATTTGAGGGGTTTGATGATTGAGAAATTGCGGATTATTGCATCAATCGTTCTTGGCATTGCTTTCTTGAAAATTGGAATAGACCATTTTATTGATCCAGAATGGTTTGAGCCGATTGTTCCTGAAATCTTAGGGCATCCCAGATTCTGGGTACTTGCGAGTGGTGCAATTGAGATAATTGTCGGAATTTTGCTAATTATTCCAACGACACAAAAAATCGGAGGACAAAGTTGTGCTATTCTCTTGATTGTACTTTATTGGGCGAATCTCAATATGTGGATTAACGATATACCAATTGGTGGTCAAAGTTTTGAAGGAAAATGGCATTTTCTTAGATTAATCATACAATTATTGCTTATTAGCATTGCACTTTTTATCGGAGAAATATTTCCAAATAAGGCCAAATCTGATAAAATTACGTCCATTATATTGACAAAAACTGACTAGATGTATTGAAGGAGTGTCTGCTGTTCCGCCGATGATATGAGCGGCGACGAAGTGCACAACGTGATTATCATTGGTAGTGGCCCAGCAGGATATACTGCAGGATTATATGCAGCAAGAGCAATGCTATCTCCATTGATGTTTGCAGGGTATATGTCAGGTGGTCAACTAATGCTAACCAGCGATATTGAGAACTTCCCTGGCTATCCTCAGGGGATAGGAGGCCCAGAAATGATGATGCAATTAAGAGAGCAAGCAGAACGTTTTGGTCTCAAAGTTCAAGATAAAAATGTAGAACGGATTGACACATCAAAACAACCTTACACTGTTTGGGTAGAAGGTGAAGAACACAAAGCCCACGCACTAATCATCTGCACAGGAGCAGAAGCAATTTGGTTAAACGCTGAAGGCGAAGCAGAACAAAAGGGACGAGGTATTTCTACTTGTGCAACATGTGATGGAGCCTTCTTCAGAGATGAAGAAATCATTGTAATCGGAGGAGGAGACTCAGCAATGGAAGAAGCAACATTTCTTACTCGATTTGCAAGTAAAGTTACTTTGATTCATCGTCGAGATGTCTTCAAGGCATCAAAAGTAATGTATGATAGAGCTGTAAACCATCCGAAAATTGAGATTCGTACATTTAGACAAGTAACTAAGTGGTTGGCTGATGAAAAGGGGTTATCAGGTGCAATTCTAGAAGATCCTAGAGATGGGAAGACAGAAGAAATTGCTTGCACTGGTGCATTCATTGCAATAGGCCATAAACCAATTACAAATTTCCTAGAAGCACAGATTGAAACCGATGATTCAGGATACATTATTCATAAAGAACACACGATGACTAGTGTTCCAGGAATATTTGCTGCAGGGGACGTCGTAGATACGAGGTATAGACAAGCAATTACTGCCGCTGGGATGGGATGTCAAGCGGCAATTGATTGCGAACGTTGGCTCGAAGACAACATACATTAATCCAAACATTTCAAATCTAAAACTAAGTAGGGGTAAACTATGCAACCAGATGCCGACGATGATCCCTTTGCTTCTGCTGCCGCAGAATTTCAAGCAGCGATTCACAATTATCAAGCAGAGACCACCAAAAAAGGAGCACCTATTCCTCCCTCTCCGGTTGCATCTTCTCCAGTTCAATCTACAGGTCCTTCTCCTGTCCCAGATCCTTTAGAAAATAAACAACGAAATGTAATGGAACAAAACAATCCTATTCCTACTCCTATGCAAAATCAAACTATTCCCGGAACCATGCCTGGAACCATGCCTGGAACCATGCCTGGAACCATGCCTGGAACCATGCCAACTGCTCAACCTGCTCCAGTAATGTTAGCAGGGCAACCTCAATCTGGAAACATGATCCCAATGGGATCTCCAATGGGAATGGCAGTTCCACCTACCACGAATGCAGTTCTTGCACTAGTACTGGGTATTCTAGGTTGGGTTGGATGTGGGATTTGTACCTCTCTTCCAGCATTTTTTGTTGCTCAATCAGCAATCAAAACGACCTCATCATATCCAAACCATCCCGATTCTGGAATGGCTAACGCCGCAAAATGGGTTTCATTGATTAATATCATTCTTTCAGTTCTGGTCATTTTATTCTATGTTGTATTATTTGCTGGATTAGCAGCAACTGGTGACTTTGAGTCAGCAGGGTTCTTTCTGTGTGATAACGGAGATACAATTCCTATGGAATGGGTAAACGACGGAGACAATGATTGTGGCGACTGGTCAGATGAACGCTGATTGAATACCGAAGTATCAAATCAACAAGTCCCTACCCCCAACTATGTCTGACGATCGCGAGGCGCGATATGCTAGACATCTAATGCTTCCAGAATTTGGTCGGAAGGGGCAGGCTGCACTAGAAAAATCGAAAGTTGCATGCATTGGCGCAGGAGGATTAGGATCATCAGCTCTACTCTATCTTGCAGCTGCGGGAATTGGAACAATTCGAATTATTGATGACGATGTTGTTGAACTTAGTAATTTACAACGGCAAGTAATTCATGGAACAAAAGATATGGGAAGGAAAAAAGTTGATTCTGCTGAAGAACGAATCAAAGATGTGAATCCATTAGTAAAAATAGAAAAATTTGATGAGCGCTTAAACGGGAAAAATGCTCTAGAATTTCTCCACGGAATAGATCTAGTGATTGATGGCACAGATAATATTCCTGCCAGATTCTTGCTGAATGATTCATGTGAAATATTAGGCATACCTTGGATTCATGCTAGCGTTTTTAGATATGAAGGACAATTA
Organism: Methanobacteriota archaeon; assembly: GCA_002708695.1. Classification (GTDB taxonomy): domain Archaea; phylum Thermoplasmatota; class Poseidoniia; order Poseidoniales; family Thalassarchaeaceae; genus MGIIb-N2. The sequence goes on from PAOZ01000019.1 coordinate 78,896, forward strand.
ACTGTGTTTAACCTAAATGGAAGTGCAAATTATCGCGATTTATTTCCCAAACCTCCTCCTGCAGGAAGCATTCAGAGTTGTTCAGAAGCCGGTGTTTTAGGCGCTTTACCAGGTATTCTAGGAACAATGCAAGCCATGGAAGCGATCAAAATTATTGCTAACGTTGGTGAACCTCTCTCTGAACAACTAATGATTCTAAACACTAGAAATATGAATTCAAGAATATTGAGTTATACAAAGGACAAAACTCGACAAATTTCTACAAAACTAGACCGACAAAACGAATATATTGACTCAGGGTGCGAAGTACAGGGGGAGCCAGATATGCAGTCCATGACAGTAATCGAACTCCAAGAACGAATGGGAGAAGGTGGACCTTTTGTTCTCGATGTTCGAAGAGCGAACGAAGAAGCAATTTGTAGCATACCTGGGACGGATTTTCGTGTCGAACACACGCAAATACTCCAACATCTAGACTCTATTCCTAAAGATCGAGATATTGTAGTCTATTGCAGGAGTGGAATTCGAAGTATGTCTGCGATTGCAGCACTGGCTACGAATGGTTGGAATTTTGAACGACTATGGAATCTAGATGGAGGAATCCATGCATGGTCTAGAGAAATTGACCCGTCAATGCCACGATACTAAGAAATTGGCTTATTTGACTCAACATATATGCAAGGTTGAAGTCTAACAAAAGATAGTTCCATCTCATGCAGACGGTCCTGATTGCCGACGAACAGGACGGGCGCAGGAGTCTATTGGCCTCTAGTATCGAAAGACATGGCTTTGAGGTCACACGAATTAGTACTCTTAGGCAATGTGAAGGAACGGCTCTAGCAACCATGCCGGATGTTGTCTTGGTCGACGGAACATGGGCAACAGGAGACCCTTTGAGTTCTTGCTCAAGGCTCACATCCGATCCTGAGTTCGCATTAAAATCTAGAATTGTTCTTCTTTCTAAGCAAGCAGATGAAGACCATTTGATGGCTGCAGCACAAGCTGGAGTTTCTGAAGTGATACTGAAACCAGTCGACATGAAAATGCTTGTTGGACAATTGACTAAACATGCGAATAAGGTATTTGTTCCACCTCCTGCTGAAATAAAAAAGGCTGGGAAAAGTACGGGCGTTTTCGAGATTAATGTAACTGCGGATGAACCCGGTTGGGCACTTCCAATATTGAAGGAAGTTCTGAATGATGCTACTATTGATGAAGAGTTTGTCATGAATGTACTTGGAGATTTAGAACTCGACGGAGAAGATGTAGAACCTGAACGAGTAATGGCAATATTGAGAACCGCATTTGATAGACTAATTGTTGGAGCCGATCAAGAACTTTCTGAATCAGATGGTGAGGAAAAGGAAGTAAAAAGGGCAGAAGTAAGTAGCAAGATGATTGAAGCAATGGAAAAACGGGCGAAAGAATTAGAGGAGGAAATTGCATTATCTTTGGAAAGTCTAATGATTATGCCAGATAAAGTTGCGATGATTTCAGATGATAAGGAAATGACAAAAATTGACCCTAATGCGTTGCAAATGACCCGTTTAAGTTTAGAAGTAATTTCTGACCTACTGTTTGAACTTAGCCTACCAGGTAGAGTTGATGACACAACACTTCTAACGCAAGTTCAAGATGCGGCCCAAATGGCGAGTGATGCCTTGGAAGCCATAAATAATGGAGAAAATTAGCCGAATCGTTTGAATGGGGTCTTCCATTGGTGGATGTGAGGACAGGGTAATGCAGGGAGAACTTACTCCGATTCGAGGCGGGGAATGGAGGCCTAGAAGACATCTAGATTTCTACCAGTCCATCGATTCAGAATTTGTCCGAAGAGAATTACTACGTTTTGTCGCTGAAAGGCATGATGGTCATTTACGTCTTGTTGACCATATATGGTCTGAAATTTACCCTCAATCAACAAAATTGGATGGTGCTATTTTTCATGACGCATCGGAAAAATTCCTATTAAATCTTGAACAAAATCTTGATGCTAGAAGGTCGGAAACTTCTCTTCAACCAATGATTGATTCAGAAGTAATCCCTAGACGTCTTGGCCATTTACACCTCAATCGAAGAATGCAACGTTTCCTAATTGATATGAGACTCTGTCTTAGAAGAATTGCATTCGCTTCATCTGTTACAAATGAAATGAGAATGGACTGGCAGCGTTGGATGCATCGAACTAGAATTCTAGATTCACACCTCAAAGATCTGTTTGTAAATGGAATTGAAACTCCAGACGGGGGGCGTTTTGGAGGCAAAGGATTTCGCTCTACATGGCAAGAAGCTGTAGTTGCTTGTGCATCTGCACTTAAACGAAGAATCGACATGCCCCCGAATGAAAAAAATTCTGCGGATGTAATTGCTCCCATGATTAGAGATGTAGGATTGGCCCTATCTATGGGCCAAACTCCCAAAGAAATATTTGCTGCTCAGATGGGTAAAGCCGACTCCTATATGGATGGAGGACACCTCGGTTCAGGAGGTAGAGACCTACATATTGGAGAATGGGAAAAAGGGGTTTTACCCCCTACTGCTCCACTTCCTATTGCATCCGCCACATTAACAGGTGTAGCCCTTGCAGCATCCTTGTTAGAAGTAAGAAGATTCCATTTAGCTCCAGTAGGCGAAGGATGCAGTAGTTCTGGAGAATTTTGGGAAGCGATGAATCTTGCAGGCGCCCGTGGTTTGCCAATTTCATTTATGATTCAAAATAACCAAATTGCGCTAGACACTTTTGTTACAGGACAATCGGGTGTGGAAACTTTTGGAGATAAAGCAGTGGCCATGGGGTTCCCAGGTTGGACAATTGATGGTTCGGATCCTGTACAATTCTACTCGTCGACCGCAGTAGCGAGAGAATTTGCTCTTGCTGGAGGTGGTTCAACACTTATCCACGTAGAAACAATGAGAGGATGTGGGCACGCACATCATCATGATGACCTATATCTTGGTTCCCCAAGTGGAAATCCTCCTGGATATGTTGACCAAGATTTAATCTCATACTGGGAATCGAAAGACCCAATTTCCACTCATAGACAAATTCTCATTGAACAAGGCATAGAAGAATTTGAAATTGAAAAAATGGAAGAAGAAGAAACCGCTTTAGTTAATGCTGCAAGAATAGAAATGGAAAATATGGACTGGCCTAATCCCGAAACAGTTACTCGTGGGATAACTAGTCTTCACGATGCAGAATCACAATCTTCACGATTACAAAGGATTCGAAATCAATCAATGGCCCCGATAGAAGGGCCTGTTGAAATAGGCGTCAGCACAATGAAATTCTCCGAAGAAAGAAGCGCATGGACTATGGCCAGAGCCATTCAAAATGGTATGGTTTCTATTGCCGAGAGATATGGAAGATCTACCGTTTTCATGGGAGAAGATATGGAAGTTGCAGGAGCATTTGGCATGAATATACCTCTAAAAAGCGCAGGCCATTCAGATCTCCTTCTAGATATGCCATTATCGGAAGCTGCAATCATTCATTCTGCTACTGGGGCAGCACTAGGAGGAATGAGGCCTATGGCCGAAATCCAATTCGGAGGCTTTGCCGCTCTTGCTATGAACGCATTAATCAACAATGCAGCCCAACTTCGATGGAGATGGGGAGCAGATGTCCCGTTGACTGTTAGAATCCCTTTGGGGGCCAAGACACGATCATGTCCATTTCACGCAAATATGATTGAATCGTGGATGACGAATGACCCTGGCTTAGTGATTCTATTTCCTTCGTGCCCACAAGATGCGTATGATTTACTCATAGAAGGAGCATCTCTTCCTGACCCAGTTATTTTCCTAGAGCACATTGGGATGTATGGATTAAGAGGAGGCCTCACAGGATGGGGGGACTCAATTAATCAAGATGTAGATACTGATTCGGTTAACCAACGAATTGATTCAGGTGAAAAAGTAGCCGAAATAGGACGTGCAAAAATAATCAGAGGAGGGAGAGATGCTACAATAGTAACTTGGGGGGCCATGGTACATATCGCAAGGCACGCGGCAGAAATTGTAGCGAAAGATGACATCGAAATCGAGATAATAGATCTCAGAACACTCATTCCTTTTGATGCAGAAACCTGTGTTGCGTCAGTACAAAGAACAGGTAGGATGATGATTTTACAAGAAGCACAATGGAGCGGTGGATTCGGACATACCGTTTCAAGTAGAATTCTCGAAGAAGCCTTCTGGGCTCTTGAATCACCTCCTGTAGTGGTAGGAGCACTTGATACCCCAGTTCCATTCTCTCCGCCTCTTGAGGATTATACAATTCCTGATGTCAACTTAGTTGTAGAACATCTAAGATTGCTGTTGAATGGATAAATCAGTAATTATCTCCGACACCGTCATTATAGAACACTAGGACCGAAGTACATGGAAGAGCAATTGTTGACCAATCGCCTGCGACTCCTCTCTATCCAATCATGCATTGCTCTGACAGTAGCAATCATCCCGCTAACGATGATATCGGGTGGAATTGGAATCAGTATTATTCTACTTATTTTATCAACTGTACTTCTAATCAGTAGTGCTGAAACATTTGTTGATTCGGTAAAGAAAACAGCTAGAAAATTGGGCGTTTCAGAATTGATTATTGGACTAACAATAGTTAGTATTGGTACATCATTACCTGAAATATTGGTTGGAGTAAACAGTTCATTGGAAGTTGCAGCAATAGGAGGTTGTACATCAGAGGTCTGCCCATCGGATTTTGCTTTGGGTAATATCTACGGATCCGTCCTTGTACAAATTAGCCTAGTACTCGGAATTGTCGTTCTTATTCATCCTCTTGAAGTAAGACCTGATTGGCTTGCAAGAGACGGATTATTGATGTTTCTCGCTGTAATATTACTTACAGCACTCATTCTAATTGATTCTAAATTAGACCGATTAGAGGGAGTTATTCTTTGTCTAATCTACTTATTCTATCTGTTCAATCTTCTTCATCAAAGCGATAGAATTCGTGAAGATGAGTTATTGCTTAGTGGTTTTGAATCCACAGAAATTGATGAGGCAAATCCTAAGAAAATACTTCTTGGAGTAATCTTGGGATTAAGTCTAGCTATTTGGTCGGCATCAATTCTAGTAAATTCTGCGACAGACATAGCATCGAATCTATCTATTCCTTCGGCTTTTATTGGTGCTACAATTACTGCGATAGGTACTTCTCTACCTGAACTAGCAGTCGCCCTTACCGCTGCAAGAAGATCAAAGGGAGTAGCAATCGGGACACTGATTGGTTCAAATATCACTGATCCCCTATTATCAATCGGACTAACTGCTTTAGTTTATCCAGTTACTGTTGGGTCTTCTGCAATATTCTTCACACTAATTATTCCAGCTACAGTACTAACAACTGGATTGAGTCTATTATTCATGTACACCGATTTTGAATTCAAACGCTGGGAAGGCGGAGTCTTGATATTTTGCTATGTAATCTTCGTTAGTCTACTTGTGGTAGCAACAGGAATACTATGATCTTACTTCTGGGTGAAGGCTAAGTTAGGTTAGCCTATGGCATAGCATGGTCGACCTCACTCTATCCGAAGAGCAAGAGATGTTACGAGAACTCGATCAAGAATTTGCAAAAGATAGTATTCGACCTAAAGCAGAGCATTGGGACGAAAATAGTGAGTTTCCAATGGAGACTATTGCAGAAGCTCATGAAATGGGATTACTAAATTTGCATATCCCAGAAAAATATGGAGGGATGGGGATGAATTGTCTTACCGAAGCTGTTGTTCAAGAAGAGTTGGCTTGGGGGGATCCTGGATTCGCTACAGCCGCTTATTCAAATGGATTAACCGCTGCACCAATTATCACAGGTGGAACAGAGGAACAGAAGCAGAAATATCTCGGCTGGTTGGTAGAGAAACCTTCTATTGCAGCATATGCTGTTACAGAACCAGGAGCTGGAAGTGATGTTGCGGCAATTCAAAGCACTGCTATCAAAGATGGAGAAGACTATATCCTAAATGGAAACAAAATGTGGATTACAGGTGCGGGAAAAGCAGACTGGTTCTTCGTCCTAGCATACACGGATAAAGAAGCGGGATACAAAGGAATGAGTGGATTCATTGTTGAAGCAGATTGGGATGGAGTTTCGTTAGGAAAGAAAGAAAGAAACATGGGTCAAAGAGCATCGGATACTCGTGCAGTGAACTTTGAGAATGTTCGGGTTCCTGCCGCCAACCTTGTTGGAGGAAAAGAAGGAGGAGGTTGGTTCAATGCAATGGCTGCATTTGATGTCTCAAGGCCAAGTATTGCTGCGCATGCAACTGGAATCAGTCGCGCTGCTTACGAACACTCACTACAGTATGCGGATGAACGAATGACCTTTGGAAAAAAACTACATCAACATCAAGCAATACAATTCATGCTTGCAGATATGAAAACAGAAATTGAGGCAGCAAGGCTACTTACATGGAAGGCTGCATGGATGATGGACAATGAAATGAGAAATACCGAATTTGCAGCACACGCAAAACGTTTCGCTGCAGATGCAGCAATGCGAATCACCACAGATGCAGTCCAGATTTTCGGTGGTTATGGGTATTCAGAAGAATATCCAGTTGCTAGATTGATGAGGGCTGCCAAAGTCATGCAAATCTACGAAGGAAGTAGTCAGGTTCAACGCATGATAATCGGTAGAGAGATTGTTCGTGGGCTCTGAGAAAACATGACTCGAAGTCTGCCTCTCAAATGCATCATTCTAGCCGCAGGTGCTAGCAAACGATTGGGGCAACACAAGGCACTGTTGGTGAAAGATGGTGTGCCTCTAATCCGATGGTTGGTTAATCGACTTGATGCTCAAGGAATCAATCCAATCATTGTTACAAGACAGGAATTGATGATTGATATGGCACTAGCTTGCCCTGAACGAACTGTAATTGTGAATCCTAATCCTGATGCTGGGCGTACTGGAACTATTCGGTGCGGAATACTTCACATTAATTCAGAAAAAGAGAAATTGAAACCATATCGCCTTCTTATGGTACCTGTAGATCGACCTGGATTCAGCGATGAAACTCTATCAAAATTGATGGATGAAGAACGATGTTGTGTTCCAGCAAAGGATGGAAGGGGAGGGCATCCAATCATGTTGATGCCAAAAGATGTCGAAGAGATCATGGCGGAGGAAAATCCTGATTACCCCCTAAATGAACTTGTGAATCCTATTCACATAGAAGTACAAGATGTGGACCTTCACGTCAATTTAGATCAACAAGTCGATGTAGATCAATGGCTCAATTGAATCAATGGGTAGCGTTAGAAACAGACTACAGGCGGTTTGTATAGGTAAAAAAGATTAATCCATTTTGTAACTAAACCTTCTGCCAATCAGAACCATTCCACCATCTATGTGTGTCATCATTCATTATCCTCCAAGTGTGGCCATTCTCATCAGTCCATTGCTTAACAACTGTTGCTTCAGTAAAATTATTTGATTGCTGTTCTGATTCTTCAGAATCAAAGATATTTTCAATTTCTCCTATTCTTTCTGAAGAAATTTTGAGAGCATTCGCAGTAGCTTGGAGAATATTTCGTTCAGTGGATGTAATTTTTCCGTCTTGCTTTGCAGCAGAATAGGCCTCCAAATATGAAGATTCAGCTTCTGTATATGCGGAAGGCATAATATTAGTGCTGAACCGATCTAACGTAGAAATTATCGGTTTCCGGACAATCAATACGCTTGCCCCCAAAATTACACCACCAAACATTCCGTAACCAATGAATGACTCCATAAGTTCGCTTCCGAACAAGAAGAGAATTGCACCGAGACCCGCAAATAT
>PAOZ01000020.1 GCA_002708695.1 Methanobacteriota archaeon
TACATGGCAACAAGATGGTGGCAAGAACGTCACCCAGGGCCTTTGATTGGAGGAGGAAACGAAGATAGTGGAGTTGACCCCTCAATCCTATTAATTTGGATGTTTGGATGGATTTCGTTACAAGTACTCTTCATCGGGCAGACAATGATGACTATGCGATTACTACAAACTGAACAACAATTAGAAAATATACTGTCAAATCTGGAGGATTCAATATGAATGACTTGACTGCCCTTGCAACTGCATATCTAGCATTAATCGCCTTACTTATCGGCCATTCCATATATACTGCCAGAAGATTGAAGTTGGTAGAAGAACGTTTGACGGCGGCATTAGAAAGTGTCGAACGGCAACAGAAGAATCGCAATATATATTCTGAAAACCAAGAAGAAGAATAACCAATCGCTTGAAGTTGGACGGAGGGTCCCGTTCAATTGAGGGGACGACATGACTCAAGGTGAACTATTCTGTGTCTCTTGTGGAAATCCACCTCCATTAACTGAAGAGAGATTATGTGAATCTTGTTTTCGAGCCAGAAATCATCTTTCAGAATTCCCAGAAAGAATTCAACAAACAAGATGTCCCAAATGTGAGATGTTTCTCATCGATGGACGATTCGGTAGAATGAATCACGATGAACTAATGCAACATCGAGCAATGGAAGCCCTAACAGTTCACCCAGATGCAGACAATTTAGATTTGAAATTACATGCAGAATTGATCGACGATAGAACCTCTAGATTAACAATTGAAATTAAGGGCTATATCCAAGAATTTGAATTTGAAGATCAGCATGAAGCATTGTTACAAACCTCAAATGGTGTCTGTCAAACCTGTACTCGTAAAGCAGGAGCTTATTTTGAGGCGGTAATGCAACTTAGATCCGCGGGACGAAGATTAGAAGATGATGAAGTAAAAGAACTCAGAATGTCACTAGATGAAATGTTGGCAAATTCTCCTGAGGACCCTATGTTTTTCATTACTAAAGAGGGACCTGTCACAGGAGGATGGGATTTACAATTGGGTTCAAAGGCCATGGCAAGAATGTGGGGAAGGAAATTAGTCAATGCTCATGGTGGACAAACCAAGGAAACATCCACAACCGTAGGACATAAAGATGGAGTAGATATCACTAGACTAACATTATTGTACAGAAAACCAGCATATGGAATGGGAGATGTGATTAAATTCAGAAAGAGATTCTGGAGAGTAGATTCATGGCAAAAAGATGGACCAATCCTATTGGCAATGGATAGATATGAACGTACTGGGGCTACATGGAGAGATTTAGAGAAATGCATTGTAATGTCTCAACAAAAAGACCACTACGTAGTGGATATTTTACGTCGTGATGATTCAGCAGTAGAAATTCTCGACCCCAATGATTTCTCAGTGAGAACTTTGTCAAGTGCTTACGATATCGGCACAGATGATACCAAAGTCCGCATCTGTTTGATAGAGGGGGAATGGACATGCATGCCACGTACAAGGGGCGAACAAGGAGGGAACGGAGATGGAAATTAATCAAAAAATGAAAGATTTAGCGAAGATTCTTGATTCGTCAGACATGCTTGGTTGGACTAGAAAATTTCCTTCCTCTCTTCGATCTTCATTAACAAGAGATATTGGATTAGATATTGAGAATGATTGGTCAGGAATCTTATGTTTAGGAGTTGGAGGATCAGGAGCAGGAGGGATGCTGTTATCAGATATTTCAAATCAAGAAGGGGGTCTTCCATTTGTTAGTTGGAAGGATTACGGGCTTCCTTCATGGTGGGGTCCAGATTGGTTAATTTTAGCAACTTCCTACTCAGGGAATACTGAAGAAACACTTCATGGAGTAAATTTAGCCATTCAAGAAGGCGGGACTGTGATCGGTATTTCATCAGGTGGCAAACTACAAGAAATCCTTGAAGAACAAGAAAATTCAGTATGGATTGATGTACCAAGTGGTCAACCTCCTAGAAGTGCAATTGGCCATATCTTTGGAACCCAACTAAACATTTGTTGGTCCATGGGGCTTCTACCAAAAGCAAGTGAAGAAGAAATAGAATCTATGTTAAAACGACTAGAAAAATCGTCAACAATGTTAGATATTGTCAATGGCGACGGAGAAATCGGCAAAATTGCAAAGCAAATTCATCAAAAGCGAATTCAAATTATGTCGTCTCCTTCGTTAGGAACTATTGGATACAGATGTAGAACACAGTTTAACGAAAATTCAGGTATACTGGCCACTTCTTCAATCCTTCCAGAACTTCATCACAACGAGATAGTTGCATGGGCAGAAGAAGAAATGCGGTTAGGGGTACATCTGATAATTTTCGTTTGGAATGGAATGGATGAAAGAATTGGAATTAGGACGGAATGGACTCTCAAAACTTTAGAAGATGTGCCTACATCAATTCTAGAGTGTCAAGGCGAAAGTCTGGTAGAATGTATGCTTCACGGAGCCCATCTAAGTGATTGGCTATCAATTGCATTAGCACTCCTAAGAAATAAAGATCCAACAAGTATTGGTCCTATTGATAATCTGAAAGATCACCTCTCTACAATTCCATTGGATCAATAAAGTGGACCTAAAACCAATCTTGGATCTGGAAAAACTGACAATGCCCAATCTCTATCATCAGGATGAACTACACCTGGAAGATCGTGACCTTCTGGTTCGATAAGAGAAAGTTGAAAATGAACATGTGGAGGCCATCCTCCGTTCTCTTCTTCTGAACCAAATCTTCCAATTAACTCTCCTCCTTCGATTAAATCGCCAGTATTCCAAGTCCTAGTTGTCGTTTCATCAAGATGGCCATACAATGCCCAAACATCGTGTCCATTGATACTATGCTTTGTTACAATTGTATGACCATAATCTCCAGGTTTCGAATTATAACCAACAGCAAAAACTACCCCTTCATAGAATGAATACACGGGAGTCCCAACGGGGCCACCTATATCCAATCCAACATGCACATTTCTTCCATCACTAAACAGATCTGTAGTGTAAATCGACCGAATTTCATCATATCTCCCAATGGTCCAATTTACACCTTCGATTCCGTAATCTTGAGAGCCCGATAAATCGAGTACTGTAGGTTCTTCTGGAAAAAAAACTACAGGGTGAAATATTTCCTTATCCCACCCCATCATAACCTATCCCAAGAGGGAATCCGCTATGAGGGTCCTCATTAGTCACAGTTTAGGTGGGACCATGGAAATAGGGGGAGATTTTCTCCGGCAAATTGTTGCAATAGCCTTACTAATTGCTCCCTGTCTATGGATGTCAGATAGATTTCTCAATCGATTAGACCCAGCTCGAACTGACGCTCAGAGATTACTCATAGTTCCAGGAGTATCTCTATTCTTAATGCTCGGTATAGTTGGGTGGAGCGTACTCATTTTCGGAGAATTAAGAATACTATCAATTATCTTAGTCTGGTGTTTAATGGAAATTGTTTCAAGAAAATTAACAACTAGGTCTGATGAAAAAGAAAGAGTTTCAAGTCCTTGGGAGAAATTAGAAACTGCAATTGAACGGTCGGAAAGAACAAAACAATCTCCTGAATGGAAAAAAACGGAATCTCCGAATAATTTTCAGCAATGGAACATATCGACTGATGATTTGTGGATTCTTATTGCTTCATGTGCAGGACTGATTGGTTTATTATTACCTCATTTTCTTTTTGATGAACCACTCGGAATAGATTGGATTGGATTCGCAACTCTTGCAGACACATTAGCATCCACAGGAAGCACCGAACTTCCACCTCCAAGTATTGGAAAATGGACATATCCTCCCGCCTTACCTTCTGTAGCAGCATTTATTATGACATTTACCGGTCTTGATTCTACTACATCCGTATCCCTAATTGGCCATTTGGGATTAGGACTCCTTTGTGCTAGTATGGCAGGAATTTTCTCTCGATTTGGAGCGGGTGGTTCTATGTTGATTTCTTTGGTTCTTGGAGCGGGTTTATTTGCAAAAATGTTTGATTCTGGATACCCAACTGTATTATCTCAATTGGGCATAATTCTGGGTTTACTTGTAGTAATGAACAATGAAAAAAGAAATCCAAAACAAGATTCTATCGCGCTTCTAGCAGTTGGATTTGCTGGTGTAATTCACCCAAGTGGGGCGATCTATCTTATTCTTCTAATCATTGGAAGAATACTTGTTAGAGCAAATATCAATGGAGAGAATTCAGGTCAAAACAATATTGTTCTTGGTTCAAGTTTACTATTAGGTATTTCATTTATTGTTGCTGCAGGAATTTTTGCTCCACGCGTGCAAGATGAAGCAATCCTCGCTGAATATGGGTGGCAAGGAGGTTTGGAATTAATTAAATGGAATACACCTCTTATTGTTTTAGCAATTTGGGGAGCATGGAGGAGCAGAAATTCATTGGAAGGAAAACTAATTATTACTTGGTTTTCATTAATTTGGGTTCTAAGTTTAGTCCACCTCTTAGAAGGAATAACTGGGATTGGATTCCTAACTCTCATTTCTTACATCCTCTACAGCATGTCAATGCATGGATTTCACATTCCACTTGCAGCTTTAGGATCTTTAGGATTGGCCCCCTCAATCCAATTACGAATGATGAAAGAGAAAAATGACATTCTCAAAGAGGACAATGAAGCCGGAGAAAAATTCCATCCACCTCCAACAAAAATTCCGGAATTTATTCTTCAATTTTCTTTCGCGATTTGTGCTTCATTCTTGTTGCTAACGATTGCTTGGTTTACGACATTACAAAATCATCCAGAACTCTGGGTTAGGACAGATGGTGACAGAACAATCCATGAGACATTGGATTTACCCGATGATGCAATCGTTTTCATTGAAAATAGACCATGGGGTTACTTACTTGATGCAGATGGAAAATTTCAAAGAACATCTTTTCCCAATCTTGGTATTCTAGAAGTGGAAGAGAATATCCAATATCAAACATATAATGCAATTCTAAAAGATGATTCTAATCGATTGGAAAATTTAGGAATTACGCATGCTATAACAAGTCCAAGAGGGGAAGTGGGTTTTCTATTAGCAAGTTCAGAACATTGGTCAATTATTTCAGAACAAGAGGGAAGTAGAATTTGGCAATTTCATGTAACACCAAATCTTGAATCAACGAGAGAAATTGAGATAATCGGAATTGAAGAAGATTCATGTCAAATTGGATGCGATTGGAGAATCTCGCCATGGACTGGATTATATGATTGGCCCAATTCACCAGTTCCTGAAAATCGTTCATTTATGACTGATGGTTCAATCTCAATGGATATTGAAACTACAAGAGGAATGAGATCTTCAATGATTAGAGTTTCTGCATTAATCGAGGCCCCCCCCAATCAAGATGTTTCAATCACCGCTTATAGTAGTGGAAATTCAACCACAATTGAAAGAACTACAGATGGTTCTGTTCAAATGATTAGTACTTTAATTCAGATAGGAGAAAATGGATTATTATCAATAACAATTGATGCAGATACAGATAATAAAAAATGGATTAACCCTACAGCATTATCCGGAAGAGGAGATAGACTAATTGATTCAAATGGAGTATGGGTTCATTGGTTTGAAATTTCAGAAATATGAGGTATAATTATGGGAAATAGAGGCATTACCATTTTGCTTCCAACACTTGACGAAGCAAAGGCTTTGAGAAATGTCGTAAATAGAATCCCATTTGACGAAATATCTGCTGATGGATGGAAAATACGTATCGTTGTTGTTGATGGCGGTTCTACTGACGGAACCATAGAATTAGCAAAAGAATTGAATTGCCAAATTATTCAACAACATGGAGGTTCAGGAAAAGGAAGAGGATTAAGAGAAGCATTTGCAAATTTCATCGAAGAAAATGATTCGGTATTGGTAATGATGGATGCTGATGGCACATATCGGCCTGAAGAAATACCAGAATTAATTCGAACATTAGATGAAAAGAAAGCAGATATTGTGATTGGTTCAAGAATGAAAGGGTGGATAGAAAATGGTGCAATGACAAGAAGGAATTGGGTTGGAAATCATATACTAACTTGGATGGCTGTTTTTATTCATCGAACATATATCTCAGATCTTTGCACAGGCTTTTGGGTTCTAACAAAAAATTCGATTGAACAAATGAAATTAAATTCGATTGGTTTTGAAATAGAAGCAGAAATGTATGCCTCAGCAGCATATAATAAACTGAAAATTTGTGAAATTCCAATCCATTATGATAGAAGAATAGGTAGTTCAAAATTAGGTTCTATCGGAGATGGAATAAGAATTGCAATGAAAATTATTCGAAGAAGATTTGTTAGAAAACCTATTTCATAGTAACAATTCTTGTAAACGCTGAGAAAAATCTGTAGATGGCTTCCAACCTATTGCTTTGTTCAAAGAGTCGAAAGAACCCAAACTATGCAATATATCTCCGTCTCGAGGTGGTTCAAATTCGACTTTTATCTCATTTTTTGTATACAATGAGAATGATTCTATTACATCCAATAAGGTCATTGATTCTCCAGAGCATACATTGAATTTCTTTCCAGATAATTTAGATTCAACACCATTCTTTTCAAGTTCTTCTAAACAGGCGACAAATGCTGAAACCACATCAGTAACATGAACAAAATCACGAGATTGATTTCCGTCCCCAAAAATGGTTAATTCCTTATTTTGAATTATTTTTTCAGAAAAAATTGTCAGAACTCCACTATATGGGGACCCTCGTTGTTGCCCTAGTCCAAAAACATTGAACAATCTAAGTGCACATACTGGAGATTGTTCTATTGAAAGAAGGGCTACCTCTGCTTTTTGTTTATCTAATCCATAATTTCCAATCGGATTAACAGGATGACTTTCAGTTAATGGTAAGCCTTCTGGCACCCCATATAATGCGGAAGTTGAAGCATGAAGGATCGCTGAAATACCTCTTTCAGATGCTTCCAGAAATAGAGATTGTGCTGCTTGGAAATTCACTCTAGAACTTACTTCTGGCTTATTTTCACACAGGGGGACAGATGCGATGGCGGCTAAATTTATGACTGATTTTACCTGACTGAGAGCTTCTTGGCGTACAGACGAATCAGAAATATCTCCTACGATTATTGTCAATAAGGGGTGTTCTTCCAGAGGTTGGCCAGTTGAAAAATCATCTACAACAACTACTTTTCTTCCGTTAGCAAGTAACCTAGATGTAAGATGCTGCCCGATAAAACCAGCCCCACCCGTAACTAGAACTGCATCTAGGCCCATAAGGCACCCTTGCGAAGACTAGATATTAACCTAGTAGATTCAACGATTTTGAACGACGATTCAATAGCAAAGATAGAGAGCGCGTTTCATTATGCCAGACACTAAGTTAGGATGCATCGTCCTTGGTTCAGGAGGATTAGTGTCTCAAAGATTTCAGCAGCGTCTTTGCAATCATCCTTTTTTTGATTTGGTTGGAGTTATAGGATCACCTAATTCTGTGGGAAAGAGAATCTCGGATTTACCATGGCATCTCGATGAAAAAAGGCCACCTTTACCAAATATTACAATCATTGGAATGAGGGAAGGAATAGAATTTGCTAAAACAAATAATGTGCGAATTGTTTTCAGTGCTTTACCTTCTGAAATAGCGGCTGTATCCGAGCCATTATTTTCAGAATCTGGATGCAGAGTGTACTCTAATGCATCATACCATAGAATGCAAAGAGATGTGCCTTTAGTTATTCCAGAAATAAACTCGAATCATTTGAAAATATTAGATTCAAATGATGCAGGAATTGTATGTTCTACGAATTGTACAGTAATGCCAGTTGCATTATCGGTTAAGCCTCTTCATGAAGTAGTAAAAATCAAAAATATCTCAATTCAAACAGAACAATCAGTTTCAGGAGGTGGTCTTGATCTATTGCTTTCTACCAGATTAGGTGAACAACCATCACCTGAAATTCCTGGAGAAGAAATGAAAATTGAAGAAGAGTTACTCCGCTTATTATCAAATTTTGAAGATGGAAATGAAATAAAACCCGAATTTACTGTCGATGTATCCTGTAAAAGAGTAAAGCGAGAATTTGGACATATCGTTCATGTCGAAGTTGAAACTGATTCGAATGTAAATAAAGAATTGATAATTGAACAATGGAAAAAAACATCTCCAAGTATTTGCGATGGATTACCTTCTTCCCCCAATCCACATATAATCATTAAAAAAGCAATCAATCCAAGCAAAGACCGATGGGCCGGTTCATCAAATAATATTCATAATCCAAACGAAAACCTACAATCCGGAATGTCAATAGTAGTTACAATTCCTGAAATTTCTGGAAACAATATCAGATGGTCGGCTTACTCTGAAAATACAATTAGAGGTGCAGCGGGAGGTTGTGTACTTCTAGCAGAAATAGATTCTGTCAAACGAGGCTTGATTCAGATATCATCTTCGGGTGAGGGCTATAACCAACTTTGATGTCCAAAGGATATGGTTGCTCCGAAAATCACTCGAGGGTCGTTTCGAGGATTAGCAGGATCCACAGAAAAAACTGAGAGAACACGTTTGATTCTCCTGATGCCAAGATCATTTCGTCCTGAATATGAATTAATAATAGAAGGAATAGAAAATAATGAAGATGTTTTCTCTATCTATCTTAGGCCCCGTTCTGATAGAGAAGAAATAGAACAAGCCGGATTTGATTCAAATTTTCATAGTATGCATCTGATTGATATTGCTATGAAAGACCTCGGAATTTGGATGAAACCACTAGTCTCCAATGGATGGACTCGCTCAGAAATTGATACAAGTCCTACCTCAAATTATGACTTTCCAACATTGACTTGGACCTGTTTCAAACACCCAGATGCATCAAATACATCTACAATTCTTCTCCCTTTTGATCCTCTAGATTTCAATGGAAAATGCTTCACATATCCCTCAAATGCCGATAATAATTCTACTAAAATAGAAGAAACAATAGAAGAAACAATAGAAGAAACAATAGAAGAAAAAATTGAACCAGAAGGTGAAGAAAATAATGAAGATGATGTCGTGGAAGTAATAGCCGAAGAAAATCTAGAATCACCACTGAAGGTAGAAGTTCGACAAACAATTGAGATGTTAAAGGCGGATGGATTGGATATGACTGGAATCATGGAACATCCCAAATTCCTAGATGTTTCAGAAAGAGCATCTGTAGCAGGAATTGATGTATGGACAATGGTAGTTGGGATGTTTCAGTAACGAAGGTTCATACGCATCAATTGAGTGTTAAAGCCATGGTGCATTGCACAGAGTGTGGAAGAGAACAGGCAGATATGGCCAAGTTCTGCAGATACTGTGGAGAACGAATGCCGGGATTGGATTTAACTCTTGAACTGAAACGGGAAGCTGCCGCTATTCAACAAGCGAAATCGGGACCGAATAACATACCTCAAAAACCATCAAACCCGCAACAAGATGTAAACGGAACTTTTCGTACTGGAACTCGTCTTGGTGGCGCTTGATTGATGGGTCATAACCTCTTCCGTTGTACATGAGACTTCGGCATCTCGCAATGACTCTCTCAAATTTGCCGTCACATCCGTTTCGAGAACCTGCCCTTGAACAATATGGAACTGATGGAGAAACCGCTGCTAGGTGGTTATTCTCAATAAATTCTGAAGAACCATTTGAAGAAACTGATGGAATAATTGATCTGGGAGCAGGAAATGGAATTCTAGGAATTGGAGCGCTTCTTCTGGGGGCTCCAAATGCAATATTTGTAGAAATTGATGAAGAGGTTTGTAAATCGCTACAAGATGCGATTGCTTCATTGGATTTAGGAGATAGATGTAGAATCCTAAATGGAAATGTAAAATCAATCATCGATGATGAAATCAAACGTGATGTTGTAATCATGAATCCTCCTTGGGGGAGGCAAACTCCTCGTGCTGATCGTCCATTTCTTGATTCTGCTATTAAATGCGCAAATGATTCAATTCATTTGTTACATGGTAGAGGGGCACAACATATTGAACCATGGGCAGATTCAGTAGGATGGGTAGCAAAAAGATGGATGGAAGTAGATCTTCCCATGCCCCCAATATACTCTCACCACACTAAGAAGAGAAATACAACTGAGGCAGCAATGTGGTGGATTAAGAGGCCGGCGCGTTGATAGGGAACCGTCCAGTCGCTAATAGCATGAGCCCCTCAGATGGTTCGTACGTTACCCCTGGAACAAGTCTTTCATTGGGTGATAACATAATAACCGGTTCTGGAATAGGACGGCATCAAAATCAATGGGTTGCTCTTAGATCAGGAACCCTAAGTATTAGCGATGAAATTGTAGATGTTATTGCTTCAGTATCGACACCTAAAATTCCACAAATAGGAGAAGTAATCATTGGAAGAGTCTCACGTCTTCACTCTAAAACTGCAGAGATAGAAATTCTACATATCGAAGGAAGAAATGACCCAAATCGAACACAAGACGCGCTCCACAGAACAGCAGATATTTTCGTCTCAGAAATTGTTGACCGATTTATGCCATCTCCAGGAGATGGTATGAGAAGTAGAGATATCGTCAGAGCAAAAGTAATTCAGTCAGAGCCGATTGTTAAGGCCTCTTGCAAAGGCGACCCTGCTTTAGGAGTTCTTCACTCTATTTGCCCAGTCTGTGGTATTTTCTTAGAAGTTAGTGATAAAACACCAGATCAAAATGTAAAGTGTTCTCGTTGTGATTATACTGGATATCGTGCCTTATCAAATGGTTATGGACATGGACATATATTACCCGAAGGATTAGATTATTCTTCACTAAACAGAGGAGGAGAAAGATGGACTGAGGAAATGGATGGAAGACTGGGGCATGACGGAGCTCGTCCCTATCTTTCACCAATGGCAGACTATCGGCGAGGAGAAAAACACATTATTCCAGAAAACCAAATTCGAAGGCCTAGTGGCCGTGATGGAAGACCAAGAAGAGAAATGCATGCAACAACATGTACACTTTGTGGAACAGCAACTAAGGTTCCCTTTGAACCAACACCTGGGAAGCCGATTAGATGTAGAGATTGTATGGATAAAATAAAATCTGGTGAAGCTTCGAAAGAGGAATTAGCAAAAGAAAGAGAAGTAATCAATAAAATGAAGCATGAAGCAGAAAAGGCGGCTGGGCTGAAAGTGTTCGTGGGAGGTTTACCACACAGTGCAACTGAAGAAGAAATTAGAGAATTAATCGAGCCTCATGGCTCTCTAAAAAAGGTGGATATTGTCACCGATCGTGAAGGTGCACCAAAGGGATTCGGATTCATTGTTTTCGATGACCCCGAAAAGGGAAGAGCTGCTATCCAAACAATGAAGGATATCAAATTAGGAGGAAGAAGGCTCCGATTCGAAGAAGCAAACTCGGGCGGAGGCAGAAGAAGAGGGGGCCGTGGAAACGGTAAAGGTCGTCGAGACAATAGTCGTAGAAACTGAATATACGCTTAGGATGATATCCTAATACCCTACAAGAAAGATTGAGTGGGACGAATGACTTGGTTGGTCATTGATGGGTATGAAGATGAACCCGCAGCATTTGGTGTGCCACCGTATATTGGATTCCATGTCCGATATGTATGTGGTTTATTGCGTTCAAAAAACATCGAATATGAGTATATCACAATTGATCAATGGAGATTAGGAAATCGACCACAGTGTATCAAAGAAGGTACGTTAGATGGAATCGCAATAATTGCTGGAGCAGTAGTTCCAGGGAAATATCTCAGGGGAACACCTATTTCCCTGAAAGAAACCGATACTATGATTCGATCTTTTCCGAGAGAAATTCCAATTGTTGCAGGTGGTTGGGCGATTAGGGGATGGAGGCAAGGAGGATGGAAGCCTCTGAAAAAAGGCTTATTTTTAGCGATACAAGATACGGATGCTACATTGAATCATTTTCTAGAAAATGGTGAATGGTCACATAAAAGGAGGACTGCAGAACAGTGGTCAATATGGGCTAAGGAAGGGGCTGCCAGTTTGGCAGTCAGTCAACACCCAGATATCGGAACAGAAGAAAATCCTGGACCACTTACCTATGAAGTAGAAGTCTATCAAGGGTGTGTGCGCTACAAAAGAGGGTGTAAATTTTGTATCGAACCCAAAAAAGGAGTTCCACTATGGAGGACTCCTGAAGACGTAATTGAAGAAATTAGAATCGCCGCTGATAATGGGGTTGCTCATGTTCGACTTGGAGGGATGACTGATGTTTTTACGTATATGGCTGAAGGTGTAGTTGAACTAGAATATCCTGTACCTAATCCCGAACCAATCGCTAAACTTCTTCATGGAATTAGAGAAGATGAACGAATAAATACTCTCCATGTAGATAATGGAAATCCAAGTATAATTGCGGAAAATTTAGAACCTTCTGAAGAAATAACAAAAACACTAGTGAATACTCTTTCAGATGGTGCAGTTCTATCATTTGGTCTTGAATCCGCAGACCCTCAGGTTCATGTTGAAAATTGGTTAAATTGTGATTCTAAACAATTACACACTGCAATAGAATTAATCAATAAATATGGAAAAGAAAGAGGTGAAAGAGGTCTACCTAAACTTCTTCCTGGGTTAAATTTCATAGCGGGACTAAGAGGAGAGACTGATGAGTCATACAAGTTTAATCAAGAACTTTTGAAATCTCTAAAAAATTCAGGATTATGGATTAGAAGAATAAATATTCGACAGGTAGATGGGTATGGGTTTCAAGAAGTAAATGAAAAGCCATTTAAGAAATTCAAGAAATGGGTTCGAGATGAAATCGATACACCTTTACTTCAAGAAATGTTCCCAATTGGTCAAAGAATGAATGAAATATATTGGGAAGCTCATGACGGAAGAACTCGTTTACCACGTCACATCCAAAATGAGGTGCACAGGGATTCGTCAATTTATGGAAAACCAGGACTAACAATGGGCAGGCAAATTGGAGCTTATCCAATCCTTATGGGAGTGAATTACCATATTCCTCTAGAAACAAGTAGCGATGTAATAGTTACAGGGCATGGTTCTAGAAGCCTTACAGGTGTCGAAATTGGATTAGATCCAAATTCAATGACTGAACGTCAATTTAGGTCGATTCCAGGGATAGGTGACAAAGCAGCATGGAAGATTGTTTCAACTAGAGCCAATAGGTTATCAACAGATCCCGAGAATCTCGCATTCGAAAATGTTTCAGATGTATTCGATACTACTGATCTTCAGATGCCTGAATTTGCAAGCATAGTAATGGAGGTGAAAAATTGAACACCGTAGAAAAATTATTAGAAAATGCAAATGAACTTCGACAAAAAGCAAATCAAATCATTCCTAAATTAGTCAAAGATTCATCAAAAATTGAATATGCATACAACCCTTTGGAATATGCATGGAATCCTCATTCTGAATATATTCGTAGACATGGAGGAATGGGAGCAAAGACTCTACTTGTTGGAATGAATCCAGGGCATGGAATGGGAAATACAGGCATCCCGTTTGGTTGTCCAAAAATGGTCAAGGAAATTTTAGAAATTACTGGATTAACTGTAGGTTCACCAAGAAAAACTCATCCAAAACGACAGATAATAGGGCTTGAACATCCAAAACCAGAAGTCTCGGGAACAAGGATTTGGGGCACTTTATCCCAGATTTATGGACCAAGAAATGCTGCTGCATCTGAAGTTTTCATTGTAAATCATTGTCCACTTTGGATGTTTGATGAAAATGGTCGAAATATTACTCCAGACAAACTAACTGGAAATGTTTCTACTCAATTAACCAAAATCTGTAATCAACACTTACAAAAAGTTGTAGAAATTTTAGAAATCAAGCGTGTAATTGGAGTTGGAAAATATGCTCAAAAAAGAATCTATGAAATTTTTGAACCAAATCAAGAACTGATTTTAGATGGAATTCCACATCCAAGTCCTGCAAATCCATTCGCAAATCGTAATGGAGGAGAAGATTGGAGAAATGCATTCAAGGATGCACTAAATCAATCATAACGATTACGAATTAATCTCAAACCTATTACGCTTAATATCGTAAGAATTACTAGATTAGTCCAATCGAAAACAAACTCCTGTTCTAGAACGCTTGTATCTGCTGATTGTTGTCCTTGGCCTCCCCCTCCACATCCATCTGGAGGTGGGCCGATACCTGGTCCCCATGTTTCCCCATATCCTGCGCAAGGATTACCATCATCTCCACCATCTGGAATTTCTCCATGATAACATATCAAGAAATATGGGAAACCCATTTCTCCTATTCCATTTTCAATGGTAGAATGATAGTGATAAATTCCCTGTGGAAAATCCGGTGTTGGTCCAAAGTGTCCATTACAAACATCTAGATGACCAAGTCCTGAAACATACTCATAATCATCTATTCCATTGTATCCTGTTTCTCCCGCTTTCAAACGATATGATGACTTCATCTCAACAATTTGTCCAGTCCCATCATCGCCAAATACGCCATAAATAGGATATCCATCAAAGGCCACTCCAATCACATCTGATGCTTCTCCTGTATTTGTTGAAGACGGAAACGAATAGTCTTTCCAACCTTCACCAGCGGTTTCATTCGGATGCCAATGTACACAATTTGCATCAGCATGGTAATGGTATACTCCACCTGGGCCAGAATGGCCGTGACAAAGGCCTAGCCAAATGTGTTGTCGATTTTCTTCGTAAACGCCTTTATTTGAAGCAACTGCATCACCCCCTGGACCGTCTTCAGGACCAAAAATCGGCACGCCATTAATCGCAATTGCAATATCTCCTCGATCATCTGCGCACCGATAATCTCCATTTGCTTCAGGACAATTTTCAGAATTATGACCACCGGTGGTATCATTGGTAGGAGAACGAGGAACCGTCCAAGTGTATGACTGTCCAGAAGCGCAACAACCGGGTCCAGATTCAAGATCGTGATTAGGTAGGCCATTGGAGCTAATCGTTACAGTTTCATTTTCCAAAGTAATCGTTACTTGACAGACATGATTGTCATCTCCCGAAGTATTGTAATCATCAATTCCAAATCCAGTTCCATTTTGACAAAGGAATTTATCCACCCAAAATAGACCAAGATCAGATGGGTCGTACACATTTCCATTTACTGCATCACAATCATCTGGAATACCATCTCCATCAGAATCGATATTATCATCAAAACCAGGGCATTGGTCAATATCATCATTCACTCCATCCCCGTCATCATCATCATCACATCCGTCTGGAGTTCCATCATTGTCCCAATCCGTGTTATCGTCATGACCTTCGCAAACATCTGAACCATCATCTACGCCATCCCCATCAGAATCAGGCAATACATCATCGAAGACAACATCAATTGCAATCCCATCTTCAAAGATAATTTCATCCATTCCCACAGTTTGTTCTATTCCATCAATAGAAATTGTAACATTTTGCATATCTAAGAACAATGGATCAAATGATGAATCACCCAATTGCGAAATATTCCAAATTTCAAAGAACAGAGTGAGGTTGACTGTAATCGATTGATATGTTTCGATATGTAATTTCCCAGTATCATCATGAGTATGCAAAACATGCATTGCATTGGGGCAAACGGAAGTATCAATTCCCATATCACTTGGAATGGAAATTTCTGAACCTCTAACTGTCAACTTTAGCATTGGATGAATATGCATTGCTAAATTGGAATGACCAGTCAAACACTGTTGTTCAAGGGGGAGTGATTCATCAGGAGAATTGGTAGAACTATTTGTCTCGTTACCTGCATTCGAGTTTTCTGTTGAATTTTTGCCATCATCAACAACTTCTGATTCAGTAGAATTTGATGCATCATTGTCATCTGATTGTTCCAATGAATCTGAAGATTCATTCAATATTTGTGAATTATCTTCAATGATTTCTCCAGAATTTAAATCATCATCTGAATTATCAATTGGGGGCTCATTTTCGGAAAAGAGGTACACTGCACTCCCACCTGCAAATAACCCAAAAAGAAAAATAATCCCAATCAACAGAGCGGATGTATTGTTGGACATAGATACTAGGACGTGTCAATGGCATATAATGGATTGAGTGAAAAAGTGTGATTTTTTACCTAAAAACTGAATTATTATTCGGCGCATCCTTCATGTGTGTCCTCCTCTGTGCGACCAAAAGTGAACGCCATGTGGAACCCCCCTCCTGAAGCACTTAAGCCCGTACCCCTTGACCGAGATTGGTCTAAACCAGACGACAAATACGGTGACCCAAAGACCCTTTACGACATGGTTCGAAAATCTGTAGACCTTTGGGGTGCAGACACAGTTCAATGTACTTATATTCCAAGCGAAGGAATGGAGAGAGTGCCGATTACAAGAGGGCAATTTCATGATAATGTTCAGGCTCTTGCTGCTGGAATGAGAGCTGTAGGAGTGAATGAAGATGACAGAGTAATGCAAATAGTAGATACTAGTCCCCAATTTGCTATGATTTTCTATGCAGCAAACATGCTAGGAGCAGCAGCATCAGCAGTATATACAAACATGAAAATGAAAGAATC
Source organism: Methanobacteriota archaeon (assembly GCA_002708695.1). GTDB lineage: Archaea > Thermoplasmatota > Poseidoniia > Poseidoniales > Thalassarchaeaceae > MGIIb-N2. The sequence goes on from PAOZ01000020.1 coordinate 16,509, forward strand.
TGTCTATTGTTATGAATTAGCTTCACCTTCAATTCTATTTGTTGCAAACTCATCTCTTCTAACTAATTTCGCTGAAAATAAAGGAGATGCCGAGTGGCCTAAGGGTGGAGTTGTGATTCTTGACAATGAAATGCCAGAAACAATGCCAGAAGGAGTCAATGTATCCACATGGATGGATTTCATCAATGCAGGGCGTGCGGCTGAACCCGTAAATGATCCATGTATGGATCACACTAAACTTGCAAGTCTTATCTTTACTTCAGGAACAAGTGGTTTTCCTAAGGCTGTTATGTTATCAAACTGGAATGTTCTACACAATATCTTGGCAATTCAAGGTAGAGCCCCAATTTGGCCTGGAAGAAGAACTGCATGTTTCCTTCCATTTGCTCATTCATTGGCACAAGCCGGAGATATGAGTGCAATGATTTACTTCGGTGCAGAAGTACACTTTGTTTCTGATTTACTGAATTTAGTCAATGAAGTACAGGTTATCAAACCTCACATTATGCTTTGTGTTCCCCGAGTTCTAAATCGATTCCATAGTAGAATCATGGCTGGAATTGAAGAAGGTTCTGGTGTGAAGAAAAAATTAGCCAAATCGGCACTTGCTACTGCTAGAAAGCGCACTCTTGCGGCACCAACTGAGATGCTGGCTGTTCCGCCAAAAGGTATGAAAGATAAGATTCTGACCAAACTTGCAATAACCAAAATTCGAGAACGTCTTGGCGGAGAACTTGATTTGATGATTAGTGTAGGAGCACCTCTCGATCCTGAAATCGCTCTTTTCGTAAACTGTTTAGGAATCAGTGTGTTAGAAGGATATGGACTTTCAGAAACCGCACCTCTTGTAACATTAAATGGATGGGAAGACGATTATGCTTCAATGTCTGGAACTGTTGGAAGAGCAATTCCTGGTGTAGAAGTAATCATTGATCAAGATGCATGGGATGATCCAGATTCAGAGGATGGTGAAATCGTTGTTCGTGGTCCAAACGTAATGATGGGATATTGGAACAATATTGAAGCTACAAATGAGGTAATCATGGAAGATGGGACCTTCAGAACTGGAGATTTGGGCCGATTAGTTGATGGATTCCTCAAGATTACTGGAAGAGTCAAAGAACAATTCAAGTTACAAAATGGTAAATATGTGGCACCATCTCCTTTGGAAGAACAGTTGAAACTATCTCCATTAATCGAACAAGCATCAATTGATGGAAGAGGGAAAGTATCCACATACGTGATTATTCAACCAAATGAGCAAGCTATGATGGATGCAATGGTCGCAGATGGTATGTCAAAGAGTGATTATGAAACTGCATGTTCCGACCCAACTGTTGGAGAATGGATGCTTGGTAAACTTACCAGCGAAGTCATGGAACCCCAGAAATGGAAAGGTTTTGAGAAGCCTAAGACCATTATCATCGATCACAGAGAATGGACAACTGAAGATGTTCTCACGCCTAAGATGTCGGTTAAAAGACGAGTTCTTGAAGACCGATTCAAGGACGAAATCGCTCAAATTCCCTGAAGGGGCACATATTGAATGACTCCAGAGGAATGGGCAGGCTTAGCCTTGGTCTGTGCATTGGGTGCAATGTCTCCAGGACCGTCGTTAGCATTTGTTCTTAGAAACACGATTAGTGGAGGAAGGCAACGAGGGCTTTCTACTGCTATTGGTCATGGAATTGGAATAGGATTGTATGCTATTGCTTTCATTGCAGTACTTTCCGGAATACTAGATTCATTTCCTAGTATAGAAAGTGCTCTAAGGTGGACAGGAGTGATTCTACTCATTCTATTTGGCGCATTAATGCTCAAATCTCAACCAAAAAAAGAAGAGGAACAAGAAGATGCACTCGCAGATAATGCTTTTTTCGCAGGATTCAGTCTAGCGTTTTTTAATCCAAAAATTGCAGCTTGGATGGTCGCAGTTTACAGCCAATTCGTTCACCTAAATTCATCATTTGGAACAATGATTGGAATGGGAGTTTTAGCATTCGGAATTGATGCAGGATGGTATGCAATTGTAGCCGTATTCTTTGGAGGGAAAATCGCGAAAAATCTTCAAAACAAATCTCAATTGATTGATAGAATCGTTGGATCCTTACTGATTTTCTTTGGAATCTATTTGGCGATATAATCTCAAAGATTATCCAAATCATCTTCAGCGGCTTGACGAGTTAACCAATAAATCTGGAAATATGTCCCTGCAGCCGCTGCAATAAACAAAATCGAACGATTGGTTGTCGATGAAATATCAATGAGAAGTGGACTCGTTGAACCACCAACCAGCACTGACAAACCCATCATAATACCAATTGCGCCTACTCCAGATGATGCAAGATAGGATATAATATTGGATTGGCTACGTAGCATTCTAGCACCTAATAGGAATCCTACATCTGCAATAATCGCTTTCATGATCATGGATGTAGAATAATAGGGTTCAATCACTGTGAGAGCAATCAAAGTTACCAATAAGCCCACTAACCCTCCAACCAACATGTGGATTCGTTTGACGAAACGGAATACAATCGCTCCTGCTATCAATCCAATAACAATTGAAATTCCAAGGACTTCATCTCCTCCTACTGGAGCAGATTCCATTGTTGAAACAATACCGAAAATGGTGAGACCCACAGCTCCACCGATGCTCAATCCAACAATCCATGCAAGCATACGATGGCCGAATAAACAGCAAACTAATCCTGCAGCAACCAAGAAAATAGAGGCTTCAAGAGAGTAAGTTTCGGCAGCCGAATTCAAACCCGACATGTCGACCATGACCCTCCACAGTTCAATGAAGGTCATATCCTCTTCGGCTTAGAAAAACAAAAATTGGAATTCTATCTACTAATTTGTCAACGGAGCATCATTTCTACAAGAGTAACAAACAATTCTATGCATTACATTATGAGGTGTTTTTCTCCCTGAACCAAAGTCTGAATCGCCACACCATTTGCATACTGCCCAGTGATAGTCTGTAGCTATATCCCAAACATTGACTTCATGTATTAGCATCATCAATACTGAAAATAATGATGTAGAAACTATCTCAGATGAATTGGGTTCAAGACATAAACTCTGCAAATGTCCTGGAACTATCTTACATGAAGGGTGATTATCATACTGTTCTAAAAGAATCTTCACTACAGAATCTGGAGGATTCTCTGAAAGTGAAATATTGCCCCAACCAATAGTTACTCCCAAGAATTCTAGAAAGAATACACTTCCATGATTTCCATTTACTCTCACCAAGTTTTGACAAACTGAAATCTGGTCACTCTCATGAATAAATTGCAATAAATTCAACCATGATTGGCGATGTTCTATTTCCACTTCTTCAGGCATATCTGACGGCCAATCTGGCCATATAACCCATTGATCTTCTGCTAAATGTCTGTTGTTTACTTCACATAGATGTAAAAACCACTCAAATGTTTCAAAATCCAAATTCCAATCTACCAGATCCCAAGAACTTAACAATGGCTCATTTTCTATTTTCTCTTCTTTTTCTTTCATTTTTCTCTCTCCTATTTTTTCAAATACACCTCGGGTGCCCTACAGGGACCACTCTGAATATTCTCTTTGTCTGCCTTGCAATTCTTGGGTAATATTTTGCTATAATCTTCCCTTGAGAACCTGTTTTTGCTGTATCGATAATTACGTCTTTGTGAAGTGTAACTATGTGTGCAGTGCACAATTTTCCATTGATATCAGGGTCGAAAGGAGGGTCTTGTGAATAGAAACACAACAAAAACAAATCATCGTGCTGTACAAGTTCGTCAATGTAATATTCAAGTCTCCTCAGATCATTGTTACAGTATGCTAATTGCATTCCATACTGTTCCAATGCTTTAGACCAAGAGTGGGGCGACTGTGAATTGATTATCGGCATGAAATCCTCAGGAGTCACGTCTGCATCCGTCGATCTAGCAAGCATAGCTAGTGTTGTTGGAACACAAGTAGGGCCAACTTGTCTAATATGTTCTAAATCAAGATACTCAAAAAAAGGACCTTGGGGTTCATCTAATTCTTCTTCATCCCACAATGGAGCACTAGAATTTGGTTTCCAAGAAAGACTCATTCCCAATCCTCCCCAAAGTCATCAAACCATGACGAAAAATCATCATTACAAAAAAATCCAAATTTTTCAGAATGGTTGATAAAATCCTTCATCCTTGCTCTTTCAAATTCAGTTTCTACAACGATTTTTTCAGTCTTTTTTTCTAGAAATTGCGTTATAGCAATTATCATTTTCATTATCTCATTTCCTATCATTTTCTCACCTCATTGATACTCCCAATCCTGATCAGGAATGCCTCCTGGCCAATTCTCCTCTATCCATTGAATTCTTTCTAATTCTTGAGAATCTTCAAGGAAAGCAATCGCCCAAATACTCGAATCATCTATACACAAACAAAGTAGCGACAAGAGAGCAGAAGGAAATGTTTCTGAATTCTCATTTGACATACAGAACCAAGATTCGGTAAAATGGGTCTGATTACCACTAAAATGTGGCACATGTGGCGGACAAATCCACATGCTCCCTAAACTATGCTCGATACAATGTGGAAGTTGTAGAGGTATTGGCCTTTGGATATATCTTCTACCAATTTTAGCTTCAACCTCTTCTATATTCTTAGCCACTTGTCCAGGTGCAGTCCAAATTTCTGGTTCAAATGAAATATCAAATGAGAATGTATTTCCATGAATTCCCTGTATCTTCACCGTATATCCATCAACAGAAATATTCTGATTCTCATGAATAAATTGCATGACTGCTAGCCAATGATTTCTCAAAATTTTAACTTCATCCGAATCATCTTCACTCTCTATTGCAGTATCAAAACTCATGGCAGTAAGACAGAGTTCCCAATCAGGCCAAGTATCCCAAGTTGTTCCTTTTTGGATGTTTTTTTGATTGTATGCGACAAAAATTGTCAGGACATTTTCTATTTCTAAGAAATTCGCATTGTTATGATCAATCATTTCGTCTGGGGGGATAATTCCATTATCTGAGGGTTTCACCATGAGAAATCCCTCCTCCTACCTGTTGCTCTGGTTGGATGACAAATCATACAGTTAGTGTCCCAACAAGGCCACCAATACTCGTTTTCAATAGAGTCAATATGACCTCTTTCGACCATTTTCTCTATCCATTCTTCATTCTTTTTTTCTGTCATTTTTCTATCTCCTTTTGTTATTTTTTGATTTATTATTGGTGGGGGTACCAGGATTCGAACCCGGATCAACAATTCCGCAGAATGTTATGCTATCCATTACACCATACCCCCAGTGGCGAAGGCACTCGGATTCGAACCGAGATCACAGGGTTCGAAACCCCATATGCTATCCATTACACCATGCCTCCAAGTTTGCTTGAACGAAATCGTACAAGCGGTTTGTACAAATGTGTAAAATTCACATTTGTCGGGAACAGCGAACCCGACCCCCCCTGAAAATAGGGTTTGGAATTAAGTTCGCGTTCATTGGGTTCTCCACCATCCGCTTTTGTCTCGCGGCAGATATCTCAAAGTAGCGAGAATATATAAAATATACTCTAAAATGCTCATAAAATTGTAATTTAATTTGATTTTTGAACTATTATTGGTGAGAAAAATCCGTTTTTATTGCAAAAAAAAGTAAAATTAACGAATTTAAAAACATCCGGTGAACTCTTGACCGAACAATGAGTCGACAGTATATGGCAAGTGACTCAGGCAGTACGCCTGATGGTGCGGCAATTCGTGCATCAGATGGCAGAATGCCATTACGTGTTATCACTGCAGCGGCTATTTTCGACGGACACGATGCCGCAATTGGAATTTTTCGACGAATTTTTCAGTCTCGAGGGTGCGAAGTAATCCATCTTGGACACGATAGAGGCGCTGACGAAGTAGCTCAAGCAGCAATTCAGGAAGATGCGCACGCAATAGCTATTACTTCCTATCAGGGAGGTGCTGTCGAAATGTTCACCCACACGAAACAAATTCTAGACGAAGCAGGTTTTGAGCATGTTTTCCTATGTGGAGGAGGAGGGGGAACCATATTACCTGGCGAAATTCGAGACCTTCGCGACTCTGGAATTGCAAGAATATATTCTCCTGACGATGGCAGGAACATGGGCTTAGTTGGTATGGTCGAAAATGCTATGGAAACAGCATCTAAGATTGATTTGTTAGATCCAGTAAGGTATTCAGAACTCTCAGGATCTATCGATGCATCGGAACATGGAAAGGTCGCAAAACTCCTCACTTTGGCTGAAAATGGAGATAATGACTTCTTCATCTCAAAACTAGAAGAATGTAGAAGTCGAGAAAAAGGTGCAGAATGCCCAGTAATTGGATTAACAGGAACGGGAGGAGCAGGAAAATCCAGCCTTACTGACGAATTAATGCTTAGAATACAAAGAGATAACCCTGGCTTAAGAGTGGCATTACTTGCAACCGATCCGACAAGAAAGAAGACAGGAGGAGCACTATTAGGAGATAGAATTCGAATGAATTCATTAGCAAATGAACACCTTTTCATGAGATCTTTTGCGAGCAGAGATAGTGGCAAGGAATTAGCCAACTGTATAGGGAGAGCAATCGAAGTTTGCCGTGCAGTAGGCTTCGACCTAATATTATGCGAAACAAGTGGAATAGGCCAAGGAGACGACGCAATCACTGAAGTTGCAGATATCTCAATGTATGTTACAACTAGAGAATATGGTGCACCATCTCAATTGGAGAAGTTAGCCGCTCTAGATTTTGCTGACCTAGTTGTATTAAACAAATTCGATCGTCCTGGTGCAGAAGATGCATTGGCCGAAATTCGCAAACAAGTGAAACGAAATAGAGAGGATTGGGAAGCGAGTGATCTGAGTCTTCCTGTGGTGCCGACAATTGCATCCCAATTTGCTGATGCAGGTGTAGATCAACTATGGTATTGATTGGTTCAGTTACTGAATAATAGGATGGGGATCAATCTAATGGCCTCAGAACCAAATTTAGGAGAAGATGGATTGCCAAAAAGAAATGCTCCTATCCCTCCAGAACGTCAAGGATACTTGGCTGAAGTAGCATCTACAGTTAGAGAATACCATTCTTCAGCACAAGATATTGCAGAAAAAGTTCGTCTTGTACAACAACTATCTTCTTCATCTGAAAGAATGCTAGAAATTGGCAAATCAGATGCTGCTAACGATTTAGCAGAAGAATCTGAATCACTAAGAAATGAAATCCCAGAACACGTTTGGGAGGCATTGGATGAATTTGATGAATATGCAAAGGCATACAGGACAGGTCAAGCGTCCTATACTGTAAGAGGAAAAGAAATTCCAGTCGACACAACTTCGACTACCCTTTCTGGGATTGAAATGCCTAAAGTTGCCCTTCCCGAAACAAATGATCGAGGAGACTTATACGAATGGATTGCTAAAGAAAATCGACCTGGCTCATTCCCATTCACGGGAGGGGTTTTCCCATTCAAAAGAAAAGATGAGTTGCCAGTAAGAATGTTTGCGGGAGAAGGAAGTTCTGAGAGAACAAACAAACGGTTTCATTTCCTTTGTACTGACCAACCATTCAACAGATTATCAACTGCTTTCGATTCACCTTCTCTCTATGGACGTGATCCAGATGAACGATTGGATATCTTCGGCAAGGTATGTGAATCTGGAGTTAGCATTAGTACAGTTGATGAAATGGATCGACTTTTCGAAGGATTCGACCTTTGTGACCCGAATACTAGTGTCTCAATGACAATAAATGGAAATTATTGGTGGCATCTAGCAGCATTTTTTACAGTCGCTATTCGCCAACAAATTCGAAAATTTGTATCAGAAAATGGTAGAGACCCTAACGAAAACGAAATTGGACAAATTCGTTCTCGAACACTATCCACAGTACGAGGAACCGTTCAAGCAGACCAACTCAAAGAATCAATGGGACAGAATACTCTTGTTCTCAACCTAGATACTGCTCTCAAATTAATGGGCGATGTTGCAGAATTCTATGTTGACAATGAAGTAAGAAATCATTACTTTGTTTCAATTTCCGGATATCATATCGCAGAAGCAGGAGCAAATCCGATTACTCAAGCCGCCTTAACATTATCAAATGGTTTGACATATGTGGAATTATTTAGAGCGCGAGGGCTTAATCCGAACAAATTCTTGCGTAATTTCTCATGGTTCTTCTCGAATGGCATGGATCCAGAATATAGTGTGATAGGAAGAGTGTGTCGAAGAATTTGGGCGATTAGTATGAAGGAAATGTATGGAGTTGATGAAAGAGGTCAGAAATTGAAATATCATATTCAATCATCCGGAAGATCTCTTCACGCCCAAGAATACACTTGGAATGATTATCGTACAACTATGCAAGCACTCTATGCATTAGCAGACAATGCCAATTCTTTGCATACAAATAGTAGAGACGAAGCTTTTGGAACTCCGACTGAAGAAACTGTAAGAGATGCTGTGGCAATCCAACTAATTCTGAGTAGAGAGTATGGTTGGTTGCAAAATGAAAACCCACTACAAGGGTCTTTCATCGCAGAATGGCTCACCGACGAAGTAGAAGAAGAAATTCTCAGAGTCTTTGAAGAAATGCATCGACGAGGAGGAGTTCTAGGGTCATTAGAAGTAAATTATCAACGAAACAGAATTCAAGATGAATCTATGTTGTATGAACACAAGAAACATGATGGTTCACTCCCAATTATTGGAGTCAATACTTTTACTGATCCTGATGCAGAAGCCCTCACCGCTGATAATGCAGATGCTTTCGATATGGATGTCACTCGTTCAGATGAAACTGAAAAGAGAATGGTAATTGATAGAAATCGAGCATTTCAAGATGAACATGCCGATGCTGCAGAAGAAGGTCTCAAAAAATTGAAAGATGCTGCACGTAATGGGGAGAATCTATTTTCAGTAATGATGGAAATAGTTGAACACTGCACTGTGGGACAAGTCACACAAGCATTATTCGAAACCGGCGGCAAATTCAGACGAAATATGTGATTACTCTTCAGATGATTCACTAGTCATTGTGAACCTATATGCGTAAACTGCTGCAACGGCCCCTAATAATTGAGGTACTAAGTGCATCCAACATTCCGCAACTGCCAATTTTCCTGTCACTATTAACATCGAAGTTACTGCAGGATTGAATGAACCTCCAGAAATTCCTCCAACAGTAATGGCTCCCGCCAAAACAGTGAATGCAATTGCAACACCATAGAATGGATTACCCTCTTGTTCAGTTGCAACATGAAGAATGACAAACATCAATGCGAAAGTAAACAAAAATTCTCCCACAAGTACTGAGTTGGTAACTGCGGCTCCAAATGCAAAGGCTGTGATTGTGCTATCACCAGCAAAAAGATTGATCCCAATTAGCCCTGCAATTACTCCTGCTGCTAATTGAGATACTAGATATCTTGGAAGATCATCTTTGGAACATGTTCCTCTAAGAAACAATCCGATAGATACTGCTGGATTGAAATGCGCTCCAGAAATATGTCCTAAAGCATAAATCATTACCATTAGAGTTGCTGCAATTCCAAAGGGGGCCAAATCTCCTCCTGTTTCGAGAACAGAGGCAATAAATATGGTCATGGTCAAAAAGAAGGTTCCAATGAACTCGGAAACCATTTTTGCATTCGTTGTAGGTGTGGTCATGAAACAACTCCGAGAAATTGTAGACTTAACTATTGATGTCTAAACAATAAGAGAAGTAGGGATTTCTTATCTTTGACACTTTGCGCAGAAAAAAGTAGAACGATTCGATTGAACTATTCTTTTCACAATACCTGAACAACCTGATTTGAGACAATCTTGTCCTTCCCTACCATAAACTCTGAAATTTACAGGAAACCATCCCAAGTCATCATCTCCGGAAACCCCACGAAAATCTTGGAGTGTAGAACCACCTGCATTAATTGCCTCTTCTAGTACTTCTCGAATTTGAATAGTAACTAATTCCAATCGTTTGGTGGGCTTTCCATTTTTCTTTACCAATGATGATGAAATTCGACGTGGAGATACCCCCGATCTGTTAAGAACTTCATTAACGTAAATATTCCCTAGACCTACCACAATCCTTTGATCCAATAATGCATTCTTGATTGGAGAATTTCTATTCTGAAGATTCTGGGCTAATTTAATCGCATCAAAATTGGGCTCTAAAGGCTCAGGCCCAAGTATCTTTAGAAATTTATCTTCATCTTCAGATTCTCCGGATTCAATCAAATGAATATACCCAAACCTTCGGGCATCCGTATAGGTTGCTCTTAATCCATCATGGAAATCAATTACAAGATGATCGTGAGGCCCATCTCCTGTTCCAATTGCAGCACCATGAGCAAATGTTCCAGGCGTAAAGGAAACATCGCCTCCGGTTAATGTCCAACGACCACTCATCCCTAACGAATTAAGTAAAATAGAGCCATCTTCCATTCTAAACAACAGATATTTCCCTCTCCGATCAACATTTCTAATAATCTGTCCATCCAATTTTTCAGAAAGATTTGTGGGAAAAGGATACCTCAAATCAGGCCTTCTAATCAATATCTTATCAATTATATTGCCATCTAAATGTGGTGATAAGCCCCTCCGAACTGTTTCCACCTCTGGGAGTTCAGGCATTATAA
>PAOZ01000021.1 GCA_002708695.1 Methanobacteriota archaeon
ACCATTTTTCAAAATCCTTCTAAAAATTGATGGAAGTGGAGAATTAATTTGCATCTCATCGCCATTTGGATGAATGAATCTAAGTGATGATGCGTGAAGACATAACCTACCGGCTGAATTTCTTCCTTTTCCATACATTGTATCTCCAGAAACTGGTGCGCCTAAAGCACTCATTTGTAGTCGTATTTGCGCTCTCCTGCCGGTTTCAATTGACAAACAAACAAGAGTTCTATTATCTACAATCTCTTCAATCTCCCAATGTGTTATTGCCTCTTTCGAATCCTTTGAATTTACTGATGAGACTATTCTTACTCTCAGATCTTTGCTTTGTTGAATCCAATCAATGCAAGTCCCGCTCTTTTCTTGTAAAATCCCTTCTAAAACTGCGTGATATTTTCGCTCAACTGAACGATTGAAAAATTGTTCTTGAAGCATTTCTTTAGTATGGATATCTTTGGCAAATAACATACATCCAGATGTTTCTCTATCAAGTCGATGTACAATGAATATTCGTCCTTTATCCTTGCCTTTAACCCATTCAAAAACACGAGAATGCATTGTATCTTTTTCATTTCCTGAGTCAGTTGATACAGATAATAGTCCAACAGGTTTACTCACTACAATTATTTGTTGATCCTCATATAATATATCAGGATCCTTTGCTAAATTTCGCTTTAATTGACGGGGTGGATCTCCTTCCTTCTTAGGAAGAATGGTAATTTTTTGACCTCGCATTACTGGAGATTTAGCTACTCTACAAATTTCATCATCCAATAATACTCTTCCAGAATCAATCATTTTACGAAGTGAGTTTTTGGATGCTGTTGGGTGAATTAATACAATAGTTGAAAGTAAATTTCCTTCTTCGGAAATTGTGTAATCAATTCTTGACATAATCACAACCACTGAGCAAGTTCTGAAGCATTCTTGGCAACTCCAACACCTAAGGTCTCTTCTAACGCTCTAGCAAGTAATGTGAAATCAGAGTCACGGGTTGCTACAATCACTGAACCAATACTAGGATATGTCGAAGATGCGAGATTTGTTGCTGTTCTCATAATTTCCAAATCGCCTTTTTCAGGGTAGATACTATCGCCATTAAATTCGGTTCTCTTATCTGCAGTGCCACGTTGAGTTTTGAAATCTGTTACTCTTCTGTAAATTTCTTTGTGGGATTGAATAAAGGATTCAACTACGTGTTGTTCGTCTTCTACTTCTCTAAGGAAATCTGATGTTTTCGAAGGTTCCCAATCATGGAAAGAGTGGAGAATTTTAGAGTGCATCTCTTGCAAAATTTCAGGAGTTATTGCTTCGTGATATGCTTCTAAATTGATATATTGATTGGGACCAGTAAACAAAGAGAGAGCACGAGTTGGATCAAATTCACCGGTTTCATTATTGCCAATCTTATTCATGAATTCATGTTTGGCAGTCAAAGGAACAAATGTTCTAATTTTTCGTTCTATTCGTAAATGTCGAAGAGTGTGATGGAAAAGTAAAGATGAGTTCGGGTTAATTATTCCATTTCTCTCCATCGCCATTTTTCTTAGAATTGCTGAAGAGAGAGCGTCTAGTAACAAATTTGTATCAATGACAACTAATGGTGCTAAATCTACTGAACTAAATATTCGACGAGATTTGATTGAGATATTGTTTTCATTTTTCGAATACAATGTCTTCATTGATGCGATTAATCTTGCCTTTTCCATACGGCCTAAATATGTACAAACGGATACGGCATATTCTAACATCCCTAAAGCTCGAATAGGGTCGTCAGATGCTACTTCATTGGCAATGCTAACAAGTTCCAACGGTTCTTCTTCATCCTTAATCGCTTCACGGAAGCGGTTCTCAACTCTTGTTCTACCTGACTTATTTTGTTCTCTGATGTGAAATAATGCTGCTCGAATACGACCGGTAAAGGGTTCTTCAGGAAGATTGCGTTTAGATGGATAATTCATCAAAGATTCAATCAAATCTTCTTTTCTTCTATTTCTCTCTCTTCGGACTAATTGTTCATTTTCTTCATCATCATTCAATATAATTGGAATGCGTTCATTAACAAAATCTATGATGAATTTTCTAGACATGTCTCTATTTTTCGATGTTCTTTTCCCTCGATTTTGTTGTTGTTCTTGAGCATAATGAGATACCTGCAAATACAATTTGAATCTTGATGTAATGGTTGTTGCTAATTCTTCATGACTGTTCAAAAGTGCAACCGCTTCTGACCAAACCTGTGCTTGAGCAAAACCAATTAACGATTTTCGATATAATTGGGTTGCTATTTCAAAATCACAATGTGGTTCTGCTTGGAAACGGGGAGCGGCCTGTTTGTATAATCGAGCTGCTTCTCTATATCGTTGTAAATTTACATTTATTGCAGCGTTTGCAATTGGTGCCCATTCAGAGCCAGGTCTATTCTCTTGTAACCAAGAAACAAAATTCTCAGATGCTACTTCATGCTCAAGAAGTAATTCTTGGACCTGATCAAGGAAAATAGCTGAAAAATTATTTTGAATTATCTGATTAAGTAATTCGGTTGCATGTTGTCTTCTATTACTATCACTCATTTGAATTTCATTATTCACCCTATTCATTCTCAATAGATTCACAATCGCCTGAAATAACGATGATTCTAACTTAGATAAATTAGCTTCAAAAATTGACTCCTCAAGAGCATTGATCCTCTTTTCACTAACTAATCCATCTCCACCATCCATTAATGCTCTACGTGCTTCACGCAAAACTTCTGAACCAGATTCAGGCAACCTTCCAAGAAGTTCGTCTAAATTGGCACTTCCACCATCCAATAATCGAATTAAAGCTGCTTCATGGATGGTTAAATATTCAGGAATGTTTGCTGATGAAATTGAATCGTGTGCTTTTGATCTTTCGTTTTTTATCCAAAAAATTACTTCTTCTCCAATATTGGCTGGTGCTAATGCATTACAAAGTAAAACAGCATATGGGTTCTTTGCACCGTCAATCTCTGAAGACGACAATATCAACGATAATGAGAAAATATCTACTTCAATAGAAAGTATCTCAATTGTTGAATCAAGAACATCAGGAGGAAGAAGGGATTTTTCTTGAGCAATTAATTTAGAACAAATAAGTCGAATTGGCATCGGATAAATCCTATCAGTAACAATCTCAGACCAAGTAATCAAAGAAAAATTTGGGGCGCTTTCAATCAATCTAGAAATTAGTAACTCATTTTCCCCAGCTAATGCTGCTGCCTGAATAAAGGATTTGTCATCATCTATTTTAGTGTCCAATACTAATTCGGTTGCTGCCGAAATGTCTCCTGAATCTGCAACTTGTTTTACTAACATCCAACGTAAAGTATCTGATACTGTTTCTCCTTGTAATTCTAAATGCATAATTCCAGATTCAATTTTTGTTGAATCAATCAAAGTATCAATTGGAGGGTTTTTCCATGCTTCAGTTTTCATGACAAGAGAAAGAGGGTCATTACCAGTGGCTTCGGCACACTGATCCCATGAAGATAAATCACCCAATCTAAATTTAGTCAAAGCAATTACATCTTTTACTGAATTCATCAATTCTTTATTCTTCGATTTTATTGATCCTAATATCTCTAGGGACTTCTCGGCATTTCCTGAAGCTATCAAAAGATAGGCGCAAAGAACCATATGTTCTGGGGTGTCAGAAGATAGAAGTTCATTCGGGATACTTTGTTGAATTTGGTTGGGTCTTATCTTTCCTTGAAGGCCTTTGGCTAACCTTTGAATTTGGAGAATTCCTGTAGAACCAATATTCAATGTTGATGATTCGCCCAACCAACTACCCAGCGATGCTAGATTTGTAGGGTCTAATCGAGATTTTTCTATCCAAGATTGATCAATTTCAATGGTCTGGACTTCAACTTCAACTGATGGATATGCTCCTAATTGTGCAATCAAAGGGCATTCTCTAGCAGCAATCGACCAAACTGGATGGATGCCTGAAACACAATCGCTTCTCAGACCTTCTATTTCTAAATCATATTTTGATTCCCAAGTTTTGGGATTTTTACCCTTGTGAATCAATAATGTGGCCAATTTGAATGCAGGTAAATAATTCCCAGATATTACCTCAGATGTCGATGGTAATGAATCTTCAATTCCAGAGGAAATTTTCGCACCTCGTCTTCCAACACCTCTTCTTCTAGTAGCCTTGACTTTTACTTCCTCATCGGGATTTACAGGTTCTTCTTTTCGAAGAATAGTAAGTGCCAATGATTTCCATGGTTTGTCTAATAAATTGAAAGCATCGTTCCTAATTACGCTCTTCATTCGAGTATTAGGATCATCTCCTGAACGGAGGGCAAATTCAAGCGCTTCCTTGAGGCGTTCCTCCATCCTTCGCCCTCCAACGAAGAAGTGCGCTCGTCCAGCATACATCAACGATTCGCCAGAAATTGAACTATATGACCCTCAGAATCATCATGGAGAAGTGAATGTGGTGTTCATGGATGTGGTTGATGCGGTGGTCATCTTGCTGCATCCAATACTAGGGTTTTCTTTGGCAATATGGTTATACAGGCAATGGAAAACCATGAAGGTGTTGAAGACAAAAAAAGGAATCTTATGGTCTAAAATCCAAAATAAAAAGAGATCAGAAATTGTAAAAGAGCATGAAAAGTCAGGTAAAAAATCTCTATTATTCGTTTTTATTGTAATCTTTTTCGCTATCGTGGCAGATACTTATCGGCATTTTATATTGGATGTAGAATTAACATCATTGTTTAGTTTACATGGATGGTTGGGGTTAATTTTGGCCATATTTATTTTCATGATGTACAAATCTGGATCAAAAATGGTAAAGGAAAGAGACGAAGGAGCTAGTATAAAACAAACAAAGGGATTTCATGCTCGTATTGGGGATTTTTTGGTTTGGTTATTGGTTGCTGTTGTTTTTTTAGGATTTTTACGATTATTAGATATTCTTCAGTAGCTTGGATGATTAGTATTCCAAATATTAAGCCATTGAGATATATTTTCTTCAATATCGCTTGTAGTTGGTTCTCTATCTTCAATATTACCAAATTTATCCAATGGTTTGATTCTACAACCACATGCATTTGAGTGCCCCCCTCCATCTTCATCAAATGCAGTTGCAAGTAAAGTTAAATCTACTAAACCACCATCTTCATGTAAAAATGAATTTGTATAAAATGATGCACCTAAGGGTAAATTGTTACCAGAAAGGCTACCTCCTTCTTCTCCATGGATAATCATACAAGCGTCACATTCATCCCCCACAAACGCTGTAATTCTATATCCTCCTGTTCTAGTTCCTGTATCATCAAATCGAACTATTGCTAATCGGTTTTCAATACGCAATGTACGAGTAATTATTTCATCTATAACTGCAGATTCATGGATGCGCTTTTGTACCAATTTATCAACAGATGAATTTCTGAGAATTTCGTCTATCCTTGTACCGTTGGATATTGATTTTGCAATCCAAAGAGCAATACTTGGCGATTCGTTGACATCAATACTTCTACTCAATATCACAATAGGATGATTTGATAGATAATCTTCCTTAGAAATTCCTCCTCCATCCAAACGATCGACCCAATCAATAAAATCATCTAAATCATTCAAATTATGTTGGGTTTTCACAACTGAATGAGTTATTCTAGCTGCCGACATCGTAGGCCGCCATAGATTCAGCACATCTGATTCCGAAATCTGGTTTGTTAAGTGATGGTCTATCACCGCACCTGCTTGAGGGTGGAAAGGTAAATCACAAATTATGGTAGATTTATCTATGAATTTATCAAAAACACCAGAAAGGATTCCTGTAGGGTGAGCAAAAACAACTTCAGCATCAGGGAATGCTCGGAGAAGAATGGCTGCAGAAGCAATTCCGTCCAAATCACCATCAGTGACGATTCTAGACGGTTGCAATTTTTGCAAATAAATTAGGGCATCTTCGTCAGTAATGTGATTGGCCCCACCCATATTTCGTTCGAATGATTGTCTGTTAAGAGTAATTCGGACGAAGTGTGAAGGATTAGTATCACTTGCGATAAACATGGAAACATCGTGTGGATTAGTTCTCGCAAATGGTGACCTTGTCTTATTACTTCGTTATATTCAAGGACATTGGGGGTTCCCTAAAGGTCATGTTGAAGAGCAAGACATAGATCATCATGCAACTGCAATTAGAGAATTGGAAGAAGAAACAGGTATCACAAATGTGGAAATTATTGGGAATTGGTTTACAACTACCAAATATACCTACATAAGAAAAAATATGTCTAGGGAAAAACAAGTATATTGGTTCCCAGCAATAACAAAAGAAATGGATGTTTCACTCTCTAATGAACATTTAGACCACATCTGGATTGATGTTGACACTGCTAAAGAAATAATTACTTTTGAAGAAGAAATCAGAGTTTTAGAAGAGGCTCGCCAAATCCTAGGAATTTAATTTCCTAGATGAAAGGGGTGTCCACAATACCTCATCTTCTCCTAAAACGAATGAAGAATGTCGGCAAGCAACAAATAGCCAATCAGACAAACGATTCAGATATGAAAGAATTTCAGGCCGAATTGCACCCTCTCCTTCGATTTGAGTTAATCTAACGGCACACCTTTCTGCCCTTCTTGCTACTGTTCTTGCAACGTGTAATGCTACAATTACAGGAGAACCCGCAGGTAAAATAAACGAATTTAGAGGAGGTGTATTTTCAGTCCACACATCCATTTCAGATACCAACCTATCTGCATGTTCCATGTTAATCAAATCCATCTCTTTAGGGAGTTTTTCAGGGTTGCCAGCACATTCTGCGCCGACATCAAATAATTCCTGTTGAAGAATTGATAGTTTTGGTTCAAGTTCCGATTCTAAACGTATTGTTGTAAGGCGTGCCCCTCCATCTATAGCTTCCTTCGGAAGTCGTGAAAGTTCCATTCTAGCTAAACCAATGAATGAATTCAATTCATCAATTGTACCAAACAATTCAACTCGATCTATGGACTTGGGAACTCGTTCTCCAGTCAATAGACTGGTCTCTCCTCCATCCCCTCCGCCTGTATGGACTTTTGTGATTCGCACCATGCTCTCTCAAGACTTACACGAGTTCGGCGGCTCTTGAATCCGTTTGATGTTCATGTTGAGTGATTATACGTAAAATTGAGTGCCTGAAAGCATACATTAACAATATACTCCAAAGTATAATTTCCAATACTACAATTACCCATGCAAACGGTCCAATTGATGCGAATAAAATATTGGCATCAAGTGGGGTTCCATACATCCCCATCCAAAATGCTTGAACGAGAAGATTAGCACCAAACCATGTTGATAACATCCAAAAAAGGATGTTACCTTTGCCCCAAGATGTTCTAGGAATGTCCCAAACCATGTTATTATTTACACATAGTAGGTTATCAATGCGTGTATTTCTTGCATCGACAAAATACTTATTCTTCACCAAAATTCGTTGATGCGTTCACATTTAATCGACCGTTTATTGCCTCTAGCCAAGATGAATCTACTGAATTCCACCCTCCAAATCTATCTAATTTCTTAATATGGATTTGATATTGTTCATCATCATTATTTGATTTGTAAATTAATGCAAGAGCGGAATGCGCCATAGCACTCAATGCTGGATCTTCCATATCCCAAGATCTTTCAAAATGTGAAATTGCTCCATAGTCTCCAAAAATCAAACCCCTCTCTAATTGCCGAAGACCGGATTTAGACCAAGTAATTCCTTGGATTCCCACAACTAAACCTCGAAAAAGTAAGTATATTTCCAAAAGGACGAAAATTGATGCTATGACAAAATTTCCTATTTGTTCTGTTGTAGTCTGTTCTGTCCAACCTAATGTAACCAATCCAAAAATCCCAGATACAAGTAAAATTCCAGAAAGTGGGGCAACTATTACGTCACGTTCTGTTCTACCCATATGGTATCCCCCAATTATGGTAAACCAACCACCCAATACTATTGCCAATAGTGGTGGCACAGTTTCAGCTGTAGGTCTGGGTGAACCTAAAGCAATGAAAAGGACAAGGGCTGTAAAAGCAAAAGTAAAGCCAGCTATTTTTCCATGTTCAGGAAAAGGTTGATGACGAGCATACAAAAATAATGCTGCAGAAATACTACCAAACAATATAACCCAAATTAACATACATTCACCTCACAAATTTATTCGGCATTTGGAGTCCCGTCATCTCCACGCCATCCTGGTTTCCAAAATTCGATATCATCTAACCATCTTAGCCATTCTTCAGGTGTTGCTCGTAACAATCGAAATGCACGTCTATCTAACCCTTGAAATAATTCATCGCTCATTTCTCCTCTAGAATGGGCTTCATTCCATTCAATTTGCATTTCCCTCACAAGAGCTTGGCCCGCTGCAGGATTTTGATATTCTTTTTCACATATCTCTTGTAATTCAATTAACCACATTCTTGATCCTTTGATGTGTGGTTCGTCAACAAAGGTGTCCGACCTCTTTCTCGAGAATGGCCACCATGACATGATTGAGCCGTCGAAGGCAGAGCATTTGAAACCTAAGATTAGTAGAATGGGTCAAGAACAATCAGTATCTCAACAACATTGTGGCACGTATCACCGTACATTTACATGGCAAAGCTAGGGAAGGGGCTTATTCGACACTTATCGAAACATATTCCACTAGATTGAAAGGACGTGGAGTAAATCTAATTCGATACTCAGGGAAATTAAGTCTAGAAGAATATATTGCTAAATTAAAAAATGAAAAAGGAATCTTGATTCTTCTTGATGAGGGTGGACCAGCATTTACTACTGATCAATTAGTCAAAAAATGGAATTCATGGAAGAGTGGTTCTGAAACTATACATTTGGCCATAGGCCCAGTTGATGGATGGGGTTCAAACATTCCTCTAAAATATGAAAAATTGGGATTAGGGCCCTTAACTATGACATATGAAATGGCAGCAGTTGTATTGTTAGAACAATTGTACAGATGTTCAGAGATTGAAAGAGGAAGTGGGTATCATCGCCAATGACAAAATGATGTAGAATCAAAAATGTAAATCAAAAACGATGATTGAATTCAAGTACCCTCAACTGTCGAGGATGAAAAACTTGTGAGTAGCCCTTTGACATTCGGTCGAAGGAGGACTGCAGCAGGGGGCAACAAAATGGCAAAACGCGCTACTAGCACGATGAAGCAAGCCAGCATCAGTGAATTCTTTGAAAAAAATAAGCATTTTTTAGGATATGATTCTGTACAAAGATCAATTATTACTGCAGTCAAAGAAGCTATCGATAACTCACTCGATGCTTGTGAAGAACATCGAATTCTGCCTACAATTTCTATTGAATTACGAAAGATTCCAAACAAAAATGATCGAATAATGATGATTGCTCAAGATAATGGTCCTGGAATTCCAGCAAAGTCAATTGAAAAGGTATTTGGTTCACTATTATTTGGATCTCGATTTCATACAATCAGACAAACTAGGGGACAGCAAGGAATTGGTATTACTGGTGTGGTAATGTATAGCCAATTGACTACTGGAAAAACAACACATGTTATCTCTAAGATTGCAAAGGATGCAACGGCACTAAAAATGGATATTGGACTAGATACAAAGAAGAATGCTGCTATTGTTTCTAATCGAGAAAGAACACATGATTTTGTTGATTACAATGGTATTCCTGTTGATCATGGACTGAGGATTGAAGCACCAATGAAAGCAAAATTTCAACGTGGTAAGAAAAGTGTCGGGCAATATCTTCGAATGACTGCAATAGTAAATCCTCATGCAACAATACGTTTTCATGCTTACAACGAAGATAATGAATTGATAGATAGTTTCGTTTCTGAAAGGGTTACCGACCAATTGCCTAGACCAGTGAGAGAAATCAAACCTCATCCACATGGAATTGAAATTGGGTCTTTGAATAGATTACTTCGGGACTCAACTGAGAGGAATATGGGGGGCTTCTTAAGACATACATTTTCGGGAATTCCTATGAGAGCAATGAAAGAAATCTTAGAACGATGTTATATCGACAAAAAGGAATCTCCTCAAAATGTTACTCCTGAAGAATCACAACTAATTCTCACATCATTCAATGAAGTTAGACTAATGCCTCCACCCACAGATTGCTTATCACCAATAGAAGATTTATTGATTAAAAAAGGATTAGAAAAGGGTGTAGATTCTGCCTTTGTATCAACATTAACTAGGCCACCGAATGTTGCGAGTGGCAATCCATTCCAAATCGAAGTAGGAATGATTTATGGAAATGCAGACGTTTCAGCAGATGGTCCAATTGAAGTGTTAAGATTTGCAAATAGGGTCCCATTGATGTATCAACAAGGTGGATGTCTGCTAACCAAGGGTATTGAATCAGTTAGTTGGAAAGGATATGGTTTAGATCAACCAGGAGGGAAGGGGCTACCAAAGGGTGCTGCCACAATTCTTGTTCATCTTGCAAGTACAAATGTCCAATTTACTTCAGAAGCAAAGGAAGCCGTGGCAGAAAATGAAGTAGTAATGAATGAAATACGTAAAGCACTTCAAGAAATTGGGCGCAATTTAAAAAATCATAAAAAGAAGAGTGCACAAAAGGCGAAAACAAAGGAAAAATTCGAATTAGTCAATGAAATTCTTCCTGCTATTGCAACTAAAGCATCTAATCTATTGGACCGGCCTGAACCGGATTTGGGGCCCATAATTACAAACATTATGAATGCAGTATTTTGTGAAGATGAAGTCATTTGGGATAAAGAGGCAAAGGTGCATAGATGTGAAATTAAAATCCATAATTATACTGCTAGACCAAGGAAATACGAAATTCTAGCACAATATCCTGAAAAGGAGGGTGTAGAAATAATAGAAAATGAACTCGGTGGAAAAAGGGAAGTCAAAGGAATTTGGAGTTGGAAGTTAGATACAATTCCACCCAATGAAGCTGGTATGATTAATTTTGCAATAAAAGGACTAGCGCATAATGATTGGAACAATACTGAAGTATTTTTTCGAGGGTCATTAGATATTATTGGTGCTTCGAAAATAGATGAAGAAATACTAATTGAAATCCAGAAAGAAGAAGAAAGAAATATGCAATTTGCTGCTGAACAAGCTATGTTGATTGCAGAAGATGCAATGGAGTCTGATCAGGATAAATCTGGAGATTTAACTGAATTAGAATTGGAAAATGCCATGGAAGGAGTACTGGGAGATGCATTCTCTGAAGAATTACCTGAAGAAATGATTGAGAAGCATGATTTAGATGATAGTGGAACTTTGGATCAAACTGAAATCGAAAATGCTGTGTTAAATTCTAACGATTTTCGTGAAACAACATTAGATGAATGGGGTGATGAATAATGTCTGAAGCAAAAAATAGGGAAGAAGTAATTCAAAATTTGAATGATGTTGTTGAAGAAATGCACAACAAGATGCTTAAAGGCAAGCCTCCTACAATGACTCTTCCTGTTAGATCGAAAACAAATATTGAATTTAACCAAAGGTTGGGTGTTTACAAATATGGGAAAAAAGAAACTATTCGAGATGCTACTAGTTTAGGATCCGCTAGACAATTACTCCGTGCATTACATGTTATTGAATTCATAGAAGAGATGATTGATTCAGAAAAATCGTCTACATTAAGAGAGATGTATTACATTTCTGAAGGGTGGGGACTTGGGAAATTTGGAACTCAAAATGAAAGTAATAACCTTGCTGAGGATCTTGAAATTGTTACCAAATGTATGAGAGAGGATTTCAAATTAAGACCAGAAGAAGATGGGGCAAGAATGATTGGTAATGTAACTATTGAAGAAAGAAATCGACGTGGAGAATGGATGAGGATAAATTGCCGAGATGATGTAGGTGATTCGGGTTATGGTTTACCATACAACGTTGAACCAGAAAAAATCAGACTAATTGATGAAGACATTGATTACATTATGGCTATCGAAACTGGTGGAATGTTTGATCGATTAGTAGAAAATGGATTCGATGAAGATTCTAGATGTGCATTAATTCACCTAAAAGGACAACCTGCTAGGTCAACTCGTAGAATGATCAAACGTATGTCTGAAGCATGGAATAAACCAGTAATGGTCTTTGCTGACTGTGATCCTTGGTCATTCCGAATTTTTGCTAGTATTGCTTATGGAGCAATTAAAACTGCTCATATTTCTGAATATCTAGCAACTACTGGAGCAGAATATCTTGGAATTACAGCAGATGATATTGGGGCATATGATTTGCCCAGTGATGATTTAACTCCTAAAGATATTGAAGCACTAAAAGCAGAACTTAGTGATCCAAGATTTTCTACAGGCGTTTGGCAAAATCAAATCAATCAAATGTTGAAAGAAGGGAAAAAGGCAGAGCAGCAATCTTTAGCAAAATATGGTCTAGATTATGTTACTGATGAATATCTTCCAGAGAAGTTATCTGAGTTTGGTCTTGGTGGTTGAAAGGAAATAAGAAAGAAGGGGGCTATTCATATTCATGTCTGGGGACGAAGGTAAACATAAGCCATGGGGAAAGTGGTTAGCCTTTGTAGCAATTGGTTTGATAACTATCTCATTAATTTCATTTACAAATTCAATGGACGACATTGAAAATCTCGTTGACCCCGAACAAAATCATACTGCAATGATTGAGCCGAATGAAAATAAAATAATCAATCTTCAAAATAATCGGATTTACACAATGTTACGAGTTGTTGATAATATTAGTAATGAGGCTAAAGTGGATTTAGAAATAACAGACTCTGACAATAATCAAATTCGAATAAACGAGCCTACATGGATGCAACCACAACGAACAGGATCAAATGGAAAAATAATTTATGATCCAATAGGAACTATTACTTTGGTCGATTCGGGGGACTTTAACTTCAAAAATAGTAATTCAACATCTACTGTTTACATCGTAGATGATCAATCTGTAGACTTGCAAGCGTTTCAACAACCAGGTATTTTTATTGCATTTATTTCATGTTGCTTTGGACTGATGATTCTACCATTATCACTCATAATTCACTTATTTACAAATAAAAAAAGAGGTGAAGAAAAGGTTGTTCTGCAACGAATGCCTACAAACCGTATACCAACTACTGAAGAATTATTCTTTATTCAAGAAGGAAAAATGGACCCTCAAAATGTAAAGGGTTTCCAACAAATTCAATCAATTCCTCCCCCATTTACAAATATGAAACAAAAATCATCCGAAGAAAAAAGAAATGAAAATCTACCCCCCAAAGTAGAAAAGAAAGTGGAGTTGGATAATTCCGACGATGATGACTGGCAATCATGGGATACTGGTTAAACAAAAATAATCCCAACCATTTTTACGGGAGGGGACACTACCTAACCTTAGGTTGGGATGCTATGGTTGACTTTGATCGAGCAATTGAAATCTTGAGTAACCCGACTCGAAGAGAGATTTTGAAGCGATTAGTAAGAGAGCCTCATTACCCATTACAACTCTCCGAACATCTAGATGTTAGTCAACAAGCAATTGTAAAGCATCTAAATGTGTTAGAAGAAAATGGATTTGTTGAATGTGAAAAAGTTGCCTCACAAAAAGGTGGGCCGCCCAAAAAAATCTATACTGTTCAACAATCTTTCAGTTTACGTATGGATCTTGGTCCAGATTTGTTTAGAATGAAACATACACCCTTACCTAAGGGAAGCCCAATCAATCTTTCATCTTCAAGAAATATGTCAGATTCTGCAATAAATATAGCAAATAGAATCAGTGGAAAAAGAGCTGTGTCTATTTCAGAAGGAGCAGGATATATTTCTCACATTCAAGGAATGTTAGATAGTATTGATGCAGAAAGAGATTCTCTTGTTGCACTTCATCAACACGTTCTGAAGCGTGTTTCAAAAACTGTTGATGGGGAATTCGAAACTTACAATGAAAGATCAATTGTTCACACAATACTTGAAAATCCAACTAGACCATTGGATTTGGATCGTGTAGCAAGAGATTTGATGATTCATTCTAATAAAAGAGACATGAAAATAGTCGTTGAAGGAATAAGGGGCCATTTAGCAAATACCAACAATGGAGAAGTGTTTCTCCCCGCAGATTCTAACACTCCTCTTCCTTGGTGGGTCCAAGGATAAAGGACAATTAGAATCGGGTATCTTCATCTAATCCTTGTAAGAGACTGCTTTGTTCGGCTACTCTATCCAATGCTTCCTTTCTTCGAGAAATCATCATCAATCCAGCAACACCTAGTAAGCCTACAGTAGCTGCCATGATAATAGTTGGAACTGACCATTTGCCAACAACAACCAATGCAACATCAAGAACTGGATTGTTAGATTGTAATTTCTCAGTGACTTCAAGATAATTATCATCGTCGCTGACTTCTACAATATTAAGTTCTGGATCAATCACAACAACCACTTTGTCACTTCCTGCTGTAACAGGATACAATAGAGTAATTCTAACACCGTCATCCGTATCTTCGGTTGGCATTAATGCTCCAATTACTCTGCGATAAACCACATCTTCTTCCTCACAGCCATCACTACGAATATCATCGATATCGCCAACACACAAGATAATGTTAACATCTGTAGCATGTACGTTACCAGTATTTTGAATTGTTACTTGAACGGGTATCATTTCACCAACTGCTGCTGAAGCTTGCTCCTCAGTAATATCAACACCACCAACGAATACAAGATTTGGTGCTCTCAATCGAAGTGTTAGGATTTGCTCATTAGTATCACAACCTAGATCATTATCCGCAAGGCCGTCATTGTCCGAGTCAATTGTACACGAATCTGCCCATTCTGGTGTCTCGTCATCATCTCCACCATCTGCTGAACTACCATAATCTGAAAGTACCTTAATTCCAATATTTCGATTACCTAATGCAGCATCTGATCCTACATTCACTATTGCAACAATTTGAACAGTAGTATATGCGGGCATGGAAGGGAAATTCCAAGTTCCTGAAAATACATCATAATAGCAATCAAACTCGGGTTTCTCATCTGTTGAATTAATTTCAGCACATGCTAATTCAACTGGATATTCGGTCTCAAAACCATCCAAGAGGGCGAATTCAACTGCATGGGGTGTAGCCCATCCTGCAAGAGCATTCATTCCAGGTTCCTGATCCCAATTTCCATCACCTTTCTTAGTATGATTATGTAATGTTGGGATATCTGGAACGTTTCCATTATTTGTTAAATTCATTATGAATCGGATTGTTCGCCCTGGGGCTGTTGTTTTTACCGAGCTTTCAACAAATGGATCGAGGGTTAATTGCATATCATGATATTCATTCACATTGATTGTCAATTGAATTACATCACGAAGGCGTGTACCTTCCCATGCTTCTTCTGAGAATATAGAAAGAACCACTTCATATGTACCTGCTCCAACTTGTTCTGGGGTTTCTACGTGAACCATGACGGTCTGATTTTCATCACGTTGTAATTCTGACATGTCTGAACGGAAAATCTCAACATTCCATGGTTGAGCTAATCCATTAGAGTCTGCTATCGATGTAACTCTCATGTCATAACGGTCTGGTCCATTTCCTCCGTTCATGATATCTATAGGCACAGCCCAAGTTTCTCCTGGATTCATATCATTTTCAAGAGATTCAGTGTTTGCATCTAACTCATAGACGTGCTTAACCATGGTTGAAAGTGTTGCTTCATCAGATACCTTGGGTGAACCTTGTAAATACGCCTTAACCTTCACAGCAGGACCAATTCCTGCATCAGCGTTTACCGGAGCACAAACTGTTGCAATTACATCGTAAGGAACACCCGTCTGAGACCAGAAGCGTGGTACTGTTGGATCGTATCGTGTTTCTTCAGTATAATCTGGAGCGTTTTTGAAATCCAATTGAACATACCAATTATCTTGACGCCATTGGTCCAACGTCATACTTTCATTTCTTTCTTCGGGGCCACCAAGTACTGCAAATATAAGGTGGCCGGGAGCGAAATTCTTCTTCACTTTGATTGTATATTCTGCACAACCTTCATCTTCAGATAGAGGTGATTTTAGTTGTCCTGGTAATACTTCTTCGGTTCTGTCAAATATTTCAAATTCAATATTTCCAGAAGAACGAATTGATACATTTATCCAAAGTTCAAGAACATCGTATGTACCTTTTTCAACAGATTTTACGGGTTCACCCATAGACCATCCTTTCACGAAAACTACCCATGTTCCTGGCTCTTGTGTTGTAGGAACATTCACTTCGAGATTCTTGGTTACAGAAGCGCCGGGTTCAAGAGATACTGTCAGAGGGAATTTTATGCCCCAACCATATGGTAGAAGCCATTCTTGTTGGCCTTCTAACGTATTTGGATCATAGAACTGGAATGTATCATAAACATTGCCTGTGTTAGTAATTGTGATTGAGAAAATGGCTGTTCCGCCTTGCTCAATATCACTCTGAGTATGGCTTGTATCTAATTGAATACCATGAACCACATCCATCAAAGTGCTTGTTAATCGATCGCTACGTATTGCTGGATCTTTGTAGGATATTGCAGATACGATAATGTTGGCAACTTCGTCTTCATTTGCTTGATAAATTGATGGGGCAATTACTCGCATGTAAATCTCAATCTTTTCCCCACCTGCAAGATATATTGGAGTGTCTGGGAAAATAGTTGTGTGGTTATTGGAAAAGTAAACGGTCGCAGACCAATTCAATGGAACTCCACTAAGATTTACCGAAAAGGTGTCTGCTACTAGATCTGGTGGACCTGGTGTAGTGTTGTTTACTGTAAGGTTGTACATTGTTTGTTCACTTGGTTCAATAACATGATAGAATGTTTCACCTTCTTGAAGACCGACTTCTACTTGTCCTGTAAGAACGTGTACATAACATAGAGTGTAGGTATTTTGGTTCGATTCTTCATTACATTTGTTGGTATCTGACCACGCAATATGTGCTCCACTACCAAGATCATTTGCAAAAGCAGGGGGTTGACCTAATTCAGGAGCATTTCCTGAATTTGGACCTAATTTATCAGACTGCCAAGTAGATACTTCTGTGGGCTCCCATGGATCCAACACAGCTGCAGCAATCGAATTCAAAGGCCAAGATGGTTGATCGTTTGTATGATTTAATCGGGCATACATGATTGCTTCACCCTGAGTAAAATTGCTATTATCAAGCCAAGTAATGTGAACGTTATCTCTTGCATCTGTTAGAATTGCAGGCATAAAAGATGAGGGAGCATAGGGGTTTCCTTGTGTGGCTCCACCAGGTCCTTCGAAATTTGAAATTCTTGTATCTACTATTTGCTTGATTCCATATGATGGTAAACCACCTTCAACACCATCCCAAGTTGCTGCACCACGCAATCTTAGACGCGTGTAAAATACTTCATAATTCACATTCTTCTCAAAGCCATATCCTCTTCCATCCATCCATGCAAGGTGAGTATTTCCTTGGCTATCAACCGCAATTGATGGGTGGAAACTGAATGCATCATCTAAGGTAATTCTAGTATCATTGACTACAACCAAATGACCGTATCCATTTGAGTCCATTTCTGGTCCAATGTCTTCAGTATATGCATTACCAGAAGTACTTGTTGCCGAGGTTCCCTTTGTCCAACCAGGAGAAGGATTGTCCAATAGTGCGTGTGGTGCCAATACTGTCATGAAAATTTCTCGGGAATTGTTGGTTGCTAGATAGACCATTGCTTCAACAAGTAATTGCATCTGTTGGGATCCCCCTCCAGATGCAGGGAAATTGTAAACTTCACCACCTGCATCAGTATTACGAATTGTTGAACCAGGACAAATGCGAGGATTGGTGTTTACCACACCATTAGGACAATTTGCTAAATCGGACATGTGTGATTGGATTTGTGTTCCTCCTCCCCAAGTGCTTCCTGCCATTGGAACTGGGATTACGCCTGCACGTACACACGCATCGTGTGCTTCATTGATTGATGCAGTGTCATCAGCTTGTTGTGCAGGATCTCCGTTTCTTGGGCCTTCGTCAGAAATTGGGATTACGATCTTGGTTGCATTTGGATTCCATTTATGGTCCGCAGAGGTTGGGGGGTTACCAGGTACATTTCCTCCTGCATCCTTCCATGAAAGGCAAGCCCATGTCGAGGCTGGGCCCCAGTCTTCTCCAGAACTACCAGTTACTGAACCGCCATTGAAAATGAAATTCTGGAGTTTGCGAATCCCTCCACTATCATCAGCTGGGGTCTGTCCTAAGTGTGTAGGGCGTGGACCTTGTGAACCACTACCTCCAGTCTGATATGCTGTAGCACAAGATTGACCTTGGCCAGCTCCTGGGATAGAGTAACCAAGAATTGCATAAATTGTCTCGTATACTGTGATATTGGCATCTTCTAACATAGGCTTGATTCCACGGAAATATCCACCACTACTGAAACTACCACCATAGAATACAGTACACACATCTGCCCACTCTGAATACATCGAACCTGAGGTGTCAATAGGTACAACCATCTCGACTTTTCCTCCTCTAGTATCATCCCACACAATCTGAACATAATCATCAGCATCAACTGCAATATCAGGATGGCCTTTGTGACCAATTACTGGGGTAATCATTGAATCATCAATCGCTGTAATGGCAGCAGTTCCATCAAACTCAATCATAGAGTAGTATATTTGGGGTTGGAAATAGAACTTCTCTAATGGATCAAAAGAATCTTCCCAAACAATGTGGGCGTTGTCCATTGAATCTACAGCAATGGCCGGCCAATCACGATCTTGTTGTCGTTGACTTACAATCATATCTTGAACGACTGAAATTACACTTTCATCTGCTGCAGAGCCGTCTTGAGGGTGTAATGAGGGGTCTAAAACTGTATATTTAATTGCGTGTTGACTTGACTTGTCAGTCCAAGTTACATGTACTCTATCTTGGCTATCAATTGCAATATCTGGGTGCCATGCCCTATGGATTCCAGGGTTTGAAATTTGGGTTGCATCAATCAATGGGTCAGCTTGCCCATCTCCATCAATATCTGCTCTAGGGTCCAACATTGTGTAAAACAAATGTTGTGTATTCCTGCTCCAAACGAAGTGAATATTACCTTCACTATCGGCCACCATGGAGACCATTCTTTCATTCATTGGGCCGCCATCAACAACACGTACTGCATCAGTAATTACTACCTCTGCTGCCTCAACTTCATCGGAGGGTACAATCAAAGTGGTGCTCAAAACCATCAAGATTGTGAGCATTAAGCTATTGGTTTTCATTCTGTAAGTCATGGTAGACACCTACGGTTCAACATACTACAACCGTATCGACCTATACTTAAGCGAAACCTCTTGTGGTCACATTTTCACTCAAACCCATTCATCAACATCGAAAGATGACCCGAATGACATTTCATCCTTAATTTCTACTTCAGGGGGTTGGTGAGAATTTTGTTGATCTGGCCAATCATCTACAGGACCTGGTTTTCCTTCTCCAACTCCATAATTGAATCGAATTTCGTGTATTATGGCTAATTTACTAAGCCAAATTGTTCTCAAAGTATCCAAGAATTTATGTTGATTCAAACCATCAAACCAAATTGGTCGAGAAATATTGAAGGCTTGAAGTGGTCCACTATTCTCAGAGTTTTTTCCTAAGTGCAAAGTCCAATCAAAACCTCCCTTAATTAATCCAAGTCTTGCTTCGTGTAACCATTCTTCCCAAGCAACAGGATCTGATTCAGAATGAGTCGTCATCTCGCGCTGTTGGCCTGCATCAACCCTTGTAACTGATCCAATAATAACCATTGAACGTTTTTTTGGAATTACGACATTGAAAAGGTGTCCATTACGAGTAGGAGGGTATCTAACATGAAGGTGCATTTCGGCACGGTTGTCTGAAAGTGTCTTGAATTCTAAGCCCTCTTCAGTTAGCCATTTCTGTACAAATTTGATGGCGTCCCTTGTCTCCATGTGTATTCGGTTATGTTCAACCTATTTCAGTAGTCCGAGTATAACAGATATATCTTCAGAAATAGATTGAGATTTTGTTGATTTTTTTAATCTTCTTCGACGTGAAGTTTGTTTAAAGTCAGATACTAAATCATATCCTTGTAAAAATATTAAATTTGAAAAATGTAATACTGGTATCAATAATATTGCAATAATTACTGAAAATAAAATTGTATAATCAACAAAATAAGATTGGGAAATCCATATTCCAATTGGAATTGTAAATATCGGCCACACTACTACAGGAGAGAAAGTAACTGCCATCATATGAAATGTGCTCCGTGCATCCAATCCCTCATCAGAATTATTTCCTAACCACCAAGCAACAATTGCTTGAGGCAATGTCATAATACTAAGAGGAGTCATTAAAATCATCAAAAATAAACCAAATAATCCTTTGATTTCTTTTGATAAATTGTCTTTTTTTATCCCATTACAATCTATTGAACGGGGATCTAATCCACTTGATTGTAATTCTTTTTCGATTTTTCTTGCTGACTCCATAATTTCAGTAGGCAATTCTCCAGTGCGGATTCGATCCCTTACTGAACGGATTCCATGGACTTCGTCACTCCATTTAAGGTGTGGTTGACCTTGATTTGATTTTTCAATATGAGAAATAACAGACCATGAATGGAATTCGTCCCAAGATTCTGCATCTGGAGTTATGACGTCCAATGATTGCTTTATTCGGTTTCTGAGTTCGTTTACATTATCTCTAGATGGTTCTGCCCAACGTCCATCCATCAAAGATGAAACTACTGAATCGTCAACTAAATCAGATATTTCTATCTCTTCTCCGAATTCAACATAACAATCTGTGCGAAATTCCCAAGCAGTTCGAAAATGCAAACCTACGGGCCTAATAGATGGTAATTTTTGATTGTTGGATTGTGCTGCTGCTGCTGCATTTAGAGCAATTCTCATAGGTCCAGATCGAAGGGGCATCATTCTAGGTTCAGTTTGACTTGTTCCTTCGGGCATGATAATGCAACCATTTCCACCTGCAATTGTATGTGCAACTGTTAGCAAGCTTCTATCATTGATGGATTTGGCAAATTCTGGTTCGGTAATTCCTTCATCAATTTCTCTTTGTCTTAACACTGGTTGTGAGCCAATTGCTCGTGCCCATCGGCCAAGAATTGGGCGTGTCATCAAATCATGACGTCCTACCATAATGTATCGCTTATCGGAAGATTGCACTATTGCCATTGGATCTACTAAGCCAGCTGTATGCCATGCTAAAGCAACCAATCCTCTGTCGCCCTCTACATCTTCATATCCTGATTGTTCTCTTGTTCTAAATTGAGTATACCAGGACAATCGAAGCATTGAGCGAAGAATTTTCCATGCAAGCAAAGAGCCGGGGTGTTTACCATCATGTCTCCAACGAATTTTATTCAATAGGGCGTTTCGATTCAATCGTCTAGATGATGCAGATATCTCGACATTTGGATCATAAGGTGCAGATGATCTTTCAATATCCAAACCTGATGGAGATTGCATGTTTTCACCTAATTTATTCAATATGATTGTAATTTCTTAGATAGTGATGTGAGGGCTTCAAAATCAGGGTCTGATGGTTTATTAGACATATTCCAAAGGGGATGCGAAGTACTAGATTTTGTTCGTGGAATAATATGAAAATGGACATGGGGGACTTCTTGGCCAGCTAGAGGTCCGTCATTTACATTGATACTGAAATCAGTAGTTTCAAATTCAATTGATAGTCGTCGTTGTACTTCCACTACACCATCCATCAAATCCCTTCGACTTTCAGAAGATAATTCTGCAATTCGTTGTGCTTGTTCTTTCGGAACCACTAGTGTATGACCTGGCCTTTGAGGATTAATGTCAAGGAATGCGTACCACGATTCTCCTTGAGCGACCATCGAAGATGGGATTTCACCTTGAATGATTTTAGTAAACAAACTAGGTTCGGACATCAACCAGCGATAGAGGTTCTGCGAATGAATGCGACGGTCTTATTTGTCCAATCCTAGAGGCGTGATGGCTGAGAGTTCAAGTATTGCCAAAGTATCCGTTTATTGTGAAGTGGTTGAATAAGGATTTTCTCGGGCGTCGTAAAGAGAAGGGTAATTCTTCTGATGAAGATGCAAAAAAAGCATTCGACCGTGCTCGAAGAGCAGGTAGAGTAGATGTTCAAAATAAGAAAAAACATGATGATGATGAACATTATCTGAAAGAGGCTATGGAAATTGTCGATTCTGGAGTTGGAAAGGAATATGATACTGGGCAACGAACGATTCCGTCGAAAATAATCCCAAAAACCGATCGTTCTGATCGACTGGGAGAAGATCGAGAATTTATGGATCGTTTCAAAGCAGAAGAAGAAATTAGGAAGGGTGGGGAAGAAATTTCTGAGTCAAAAGTAGAAAAATTGGTTGGAGAAAGAAAGGCAAAACGAGAAGAATTAGATAATTTGTTAAGTGGTTTAGATCAATTAATTGATGATGAAAAAGAATGAGGATTGTAATATATGAGTCTTCGAAGTAAGATAATTTCAATATTAATTCGACCAAATAAATTGTTGTATCGAATTGTCCGGCCATCTAGTAATTTCATTCGATTTTTTGTACATCCTCCATCTTGGTTGGGAGGAAAAATACTCAGTTCCTTCTCAACACGAGTTGAACGCACAGCGTTTGGAGGGATACCAGGGGTTACATTTACTCCCAAAATAATTGAAAATGAAAATTCGTTAATTGTATATTTACATGGTGGGGGATATTCGTTCGGTTCTTCATTAACCACTCATCGAATTGGATTGTCTAATTTAGCTAAAATAACTGGTAGAGTATGTCATTCCATAGATTATCGATTAGCACCAGAGCACCAATATCCTGCTGCATTAGATGATGCAGTAGCAGCTTGGAAAAATATTGTAGAACAAAATTCAAAATCTGAAATTATATTGATGGGAGATTCCGCTGGAGGGGGTCTTAGTCTAGCACTATTGTTGTATCTTCGAGATAATAATGAGAAACTGCCAAATGGATTTGTATTATTTTCTCCTTGGACTGATTTGACATGTAATTCAAATACATACCAAACAAAGGCAAAGGCTGATCCGATGTTTTATCATCAAATGCCTAAAGATGCATCTGAACGTTATGTGCCAAAATCTATCGATAAATCAAATCCATATGTTTCTCCATTTTTCGGAGACTTTACAGGACTTCCCAGAGGTTTGATTATCGCTGGAGAGAACGAAATATTGCTTGACGATAGTCGAATTGTTGGTGAAAATGCAAAGAAAGATGGGGTTGAAATCGAAGTTCAAATTTGGCCAAAAATTTTCCATGATTGGTGGTTGTTCGGACCATTACTTCCTGAATCGAAAAAATGTCTTCTAGAAGTTCAAAAATGGATGCAATCTTGATGTCTGATTATTAGTTATACTCTTGGCTATTGCGCTTTTCTCATCAACCACACTAGTCTCATCAGATTGGAGCATATGAATAAGTTCAGCACCTAGTTAATTGAAGTTTTTTCAACATAATCAACAGCATTACGGAAGAGGATTAATCCCTCTCCTTCTCCATGTTCAGTGGGTTTCAATTCTCTAGTCCATGTTGCTCCTAACCAAGTAGAATGGTTTGCTTCAGGATGAGGCATTAAACCAAACACTCGACCAGTTGGGTCGCAAACTCCTGCAATATTCCTCATACTCGCATTTGGAGAGAGTGGATATTTCAACAATTCATCAGAGGAAGAGGGATAGGAATTGTTGGGGTCAACATACTTCACGACAATTTGACCGTTTTCGGCCCAATAATCCAATAGTTTTGGATCTGTTGTAACGAACTTTCCTTCACCGTGTCGAACTGGAACTCGGATGCGTTCAATTCCTTTAGTCCAAACACAATGAGAATTGCTATCAAACTCTAAAGTAACCCATCTATCCTCATAATGGCCTGAATCATTCAATGCTAAAGATGCGGTTTGAGTAAAACTAATTTCATCATCACCAGGCAACAATCCCATCTTAACCAATACTTGGAAGCCATTACAAATCCCAATTACAAGACCTCCATTCTGGATAAATTCTCGAACTTGTTCTCTCATTCCAAATCGTAATCTATTTCCCAATAATCTTCCACTTCCTAGGTGGTCACCGAATGAAAAACCACCAGAAACTGCCATAATTTGAAATTCAGAAAGATTTCTGTCTCCATTCACAAATTTATTCACATGAACACGTTCTGATTTTGCCCCTACCATCTCAAAAACAGCTGCAGTCTCTCTATCACAATTTATTCCAAAACCAGTTAAAATTGCAACGTTGACTGTCATTCAGGTGCACCCCCATCTAATGTGCCCTTCCAAGCAACGCGTAATTCGTCAATTGATTTTGATAAAACTGGTATTCCTTGATTTGAAATTGTCAAATTATCATTATCTTCAACTACACCTATTCGCGTAAATGAGATATTGGTAAATAACGACTCAAACGATTCAATATTTTTAGGCGAAATACTAACCAAAATCCTACCTAAACTTTCACCAAATAATGCTCCCCATTTGTCAAGTTCATCATCAAATCCCTTCAAAGCTGATATCTCTATTTCTGCGCCTGAATCTATTCCAATACAAGATTCTGCGATAGCAACAGCAAGGCCTCCATCAGAACAGTCATGCGCACTAGCAACTAGTCCTGAATGAATTGCTTGTGTCAATGCTTTGTATGTAGTAAGATTTCGTTCTGGTTCTATTGATGGGACCATTCCTCCAATCCCGCTTACACCATTAGATTCTTCTTGGAACATATACGAAAGTTCGCTTGCACCCAATTCTTGGCGTGATTCTCCTATCAAATATATGATGTCGCCATGATTTTTGAAATCAGAAGATACAGCAAAACGAACATCAGGGTGATCTCCCATCAAACTAAACAATAACGTAGGGGGGACGCTGATTTTCTCTCCATCTAATGTAGCGTCATTTTTCATTGAGTCTTTTCCAGAAATACAAGGTAACGAATATGCTCGACAAACGTCTTCTATCGCTCTATTTGCTCGAACCAATTGAGCTAATTTGAATCGTCCATCTGGTGTCTTTTCACTTTCTACAGGATCTGGCCAACAAAAATTATCCAAACCTGCAATGCGATTCAAATCAACACCAACACAAACTGCATTTCGAAGTGCTTCATCCACACTTGCTGCTGCCATTGCATACGCATCAATGTCTGAATATCGAGGCACTATTCCACAAGAAATAACTGCGCCACGGGTCTCTCCTGGAATTGGGGCAATAACTGCTGCATCTCCAGGAGCATCATGATTTACTCCACCAAATGGTTTGATTACAGATTGTCCGATTACCTCATGATCATATGATCTGACCCACCATTCTTTGCTGGCAATGTTTGGTCTTGCCATCAAGCGACAAAGTATCTCGCCCATTGCTTCTACATTCGATTCTTCATCAGTTGGGAATATGATTGGTTTGTGTATTGGTGGTTTCCATTCTGATTCTAATTGTAATTGGGGGCATCCATCATGTAAGAAATCAATTGGTAAATCAGCAACCACACTATCCCCATATCTAACCAAAAATGTACCTGAATTTGTAAAACTTCCAACAGATGTTGCCTCAACTTCGTGTAGTAAAGCAAGTGCCTCAAAGGCATCAGCATTTTCAGAAGTAACACCAACCGTCATTCTCTCTTGAGACTCAGAAACTAAAATTTCCCAAGGACTTAATCCTGCTTGCTTAAGTGGTACTTTTGATAAATCTAAATCTGCACCGCCTGTCAACTCAGCCATTTCTCCAACGCTAGAAGATAGCCCTCCTGCGCCATTGTCAGTAATTACCTGAATATATCCTAAATCTCTAGCTTCCAATAACATATCCAACATTTTCTTTTGTGTTATTGGGTCGCCAATTTGAACAGCACTACTTGGACTTTCGTCAGTTAATTCCAAGCTAGAAAATGTAGCCCCATGAATTCCATCACTACCAACTCTTCCGCCCACCATGTACACCAAATCACCAGGAGATGGAGTTTTGATGTGGCTTTCGCGTCCATCTGGTAGGAATCGTGGTAGGATCCCAACAGTACCACAATATACCAATGGTTTTCCTATGTATCTATCATCAAAAACAATAGCGCCATTGACTGTAGGTATTCCACTTTCGTTACCTCCTGCTCTAACTCCTGCATGGACCCCCCTCATTACTCGAGATGGATGGAACAATCCTTCAGGCAGGTGTCCATCATAATCTGGAGGGCCAAAACAAAAAACATCTGTGTTTGCTATCGGGCGAGCACCCAACCCAGTACCAAGAATGTCTCGATTTACACCTACAATACCAGTCATAGCACCACCATATGGATCTAGTGCTGAAGGTGAGTTGTGTGTTTCAGCTTTAATACACAAACTCCATTCAGGAGTCCATTCAATTACTCCTGAATTATCATGGAAAAGAGAAAGAAGCCAATCAACTTCTTCCTGCATATCTAATGCTGGTTTCATTATGTATGTCTTGAATAAGGAATCAATTTCTGAATCTTCACCTGTTTCATGATCGATATGATGTATCTTAGCTGCGAATATTTTGTGTTTACAATGTTCTGACCAAGATTGAGCGAGGCACTCTAATTCCACATCAGTTGGTGCATTTGGAGAGAGTCCTTTGGATTTTCTAATTGATTGAATTTCAGGATTACGATAATGATTCTGAATTGCTTTCATCTCATTTAGATTTAAGGCCAATAATCCAGTTTCACTAATTTCAATTAATTCATCATCAG
>PAOZ01000022.1 GCA_002708695.1 Methanobacteriota archaeon
CCGTAGGGAGTTTGGCCTCCCACCCGTTTGATGTGCTTTCTCCAGCTATTGATGAAATTGATTGAGAACCAGAAATTTTCCATTCAATATTGGCTGTTGTTACATTCATCATTTCCGCTTGGATTTTAGTCTCTTCACCAATACCTCTCTGAGTGATTGGTATCCAATCAGAAATCTGGGGGAAATTTTCAGGAACAGGACCCACAGAAACTGATGCACCTCCTTGGTCACCTGAATCTGCTGAACGAGCTACCCCCTCTCCGCCATGATGAATTCCAATATGGAATGTGGTAATTCCTTCAACAGAAGGTGCAATCAATGACCAAGATACGGATACTCCCTCATCTGAATCAAAAACATACAATTCCACGTAATTGGAAGAACCTCCGTTGGTATCAGAAACTACAGTCCATCCAGAATTATCTGGAGAATCATCAACACCGAATATGCCGGTGGTTAGGAATACACCCACCAATCTTCGTTCTGAAAGTTCCATACCAACAATATCTGCTGTAATTGTCAATGGCCCTCCAACAAATGTGGATTCTCTATCCAAATTTATTGAAATCACAGCAGAAGAGGGCATCGAAACATCTGGATCCCCGTGACACGAACCACCACAAGCGAAATCTCTAGTTCCATCTCCATTACCACCTGGATTTGCTTGCATTACTGGTGAAGAAAGCAAACATGCCAAGATACCCAATATCACTAAGCGATGGAAAATCCTCAAGTGAATCTCCTCCTAATTCCGATTCCAAGTGAAATCAATAGCGAGATAATTATCCAAGATATTACCAGAATAGATCCGACAGTATTTTCTTCAACTTCTATTGAGACAATATCTTCATTCGTGAGTTCCAATGAACCTAAGTTTTCATTTGAAATAAATTGATTTTCAATGCCTTCAATATCTACAGTAACAGTGTAATAATGTGTTCCAGCAAGGAAAATAGGATCTTGAAATTCGGTCTGATTAGTTGTTCCAATCAATGTAGCCATAGACAAATCATTTCGATTATCCAATGGAGATGATGAACGCCAAACATAAAATTCAGTATTTGAGCCAGACCAAGACCATGATAAATCAATGTATGAACCATCTTTACTTACCACTAAATCCGAAATTGTAGAACCTTTTACCGCCTCTATATCGACTACAAGGGAATCAATACCTCCATTTTCATCGAGAACTGTGAGGTTTACTTCGGTATTTCCAAGTTCAAATACGTGAGAAATTATTGGTCCTGAATAAGTGGAATCCCCTATATTCCAAAACCATGCCACTATATTACCATCTAAATCTGAGGATGATTCAGCATTGAGGATAGTTTCAGATTCTATCATAATTAGTTCAGGGGTATTGAATGCAGCAGTTGGTTCAAGATTTCCAATTGTGATTGGAGAACTAGATGTCGAAGTAATACCACCAAATCCATCATCAGCAATAACCGAAACTGTCCAAATTTGTCCAACACCTAACCAATCAGTTGGAACTAAAATTTGGTTATCCAATGCAGATATTCTAAACCCGTCTCGATGCCATATTGATGAAAAGGTTGGAGAATCTGAATCTATATCGGACCATACAATTTCTATTTCTAATGGGTCTAGAATGTAAGTTTCATTTTCAATATCTATGAATTCTATTTCAACAAGAGGATTAGAATTTCCAATTGTTACAGATGTAGTTAAATGATCGGATGCAGGATTTTCATGATTGGTACTTTGTCCTCCATCCAAATCTTCCAAAATAATCTCTGCATACCACTCTTGGCCGCGGAAAAGTTGACCTGATTCAATTACCAATAAATCATCAAAATTGGAAGTGTGAATGCCATTAATATGCCAATGAACATGAACTATTGAGAGGGCATCTCCATCAGGGTCGGACCATTGGTATTCTATTTTCAAATCATCCGAACTAGTGGGATTTTCAGGAGTTAAATTTAGTGATTCAAGTACCGGAGGAGCATTGCCAATTGTTCTTGGAGCAGATTCGGCCCATGGAGAAAACTCTATTCCATCACTTGCTCGAACACTTACTTTCCATATTTGTCCCTTAGATGTTTCAGATGAAGGGATAGTGGTTTCGTCGTTATATTGTGGCATGTGAGTTCCATCTTTCATCCATTGGATTTCTACAGATGTAGATGAATCTCCATCTGCATCAAAAAAGGTGTAAGACATATTGATATCATCAGTTGTAATAGGTGTTGTCGGAGTAATTGAAAGAGATTGTATTAATGGGGCGATATTCGAACTACTAATCTGAATACTAGCAGTTACAAGATTTCCTGTATCCTCACCATCGGAGGGAGTGACACGAACTTCCCAAATATCTCCTGCTCTAGTTGAAACACTAGGGATAGTAGACGCCCCATCATAAGTTGAAACTCGTGAACCATCAAGATACCATTGAATTACACTTCCAGATTCTAAATCTAAATCTATATCTGAAAAGGAGTAAGACATGGACAAATCATCTTGTTCAGTAGGATCTGTTGGAGATATTGAGAGACCATTTGCTACGGGTGGCGTATTTTGGATGATAACAGATGAGGAGGTAACTGATGAACCTGTATCTGTACCATCTGAAGGGGTAACTGTAACAGTCCACATCTGACCCTTAGATGTAATAGATGAAGGAACAGAAGTAGCATCATTGAAAGAGGAAACAACTGAGGAGTTTTGGCTCCATCTAATTGTAGTACCTGATTCTGAATCACCATCGGGATCACTATATGTATAAGTCAAACTCAGAGAGTCAGTTGTTGTTGGATTCGAAGGATTAATCACCAAATTAGTTATTGATGGAGGCTGATTTTGAGGTGTTTGCTCTAGAACATTGAAAGTTGCTGTACTCCAAGCATCACCATTATTTCCATTAGCTCCATTAACTGCATTTCCTACTACATCAAAATTGACTGTTCCTGAACCTGATGAAGGGGCAGTCCAATCAACTGTCCAAGACCGTGCATTCTTGTTTGAATGTGTTACTTTCCCACCATCTAACTTAGCACTAGAACCTGGATTCGAAAAACTACCTCCTGAAGCATCCAAAGAAAAACCGCCTTTAGTTCCACCAATTTGTGAATTTGTAATTGTAATTGTCAAAGTATACAATGTTCCTGGAACATAAGATGATGGCTGTCCACTAAGGGTAATGGATGTAGAACTACTAGAACCTCCATGGCAACCACAACTCGGTCCAGAATTTCCATTAGATTGTGCTTCTGTAAATGGGACGTATAATGCTAAGCAAAGGATGCTGACGACGAAGAGTGCCCTACGCCCCAACATGATTCTGGATGATGATATGTAGTTATCATATTTCGTTTTCTTCGATAATTCTGATACTCTTGTTATCCGTTGCATTGATGGACGGAATATGATTCGTTTGTGACATGACCCAGCCAATCGAGACAGTCGCTATAGTAGGTGCCGGAAATATGGGAAGTGGAATTGCACAGAAAACTGCACAAGAAATGTTTCAGGTACAAATGGTGGACAGAGAAGAACAATGGGTCAATAGGGGTCAGAAAATAATTTCAGATTTTCTTGATGAAGCTATTGAAAGGCGCATCTTTTCAGATTCCCAAGTTCAAGAGATAAAAGGAAGAATTCGTGGCGTTGTTGGTGTAGAAAATGTTGATCATGAAACAGATTTGGTTATTGAAGCAGTTTTTGAGGATTTCAAAATTAAAGCGGATGTTTTCCAAATTTTGGACGAAAATTGTGGAAAACAAACTATACTGGCATCAAACACCTCTTCTCTAAGTGTAAATGAATTATCAAAGGCGACAACAAGGCCTGACCGATTTGTTGGTCTTCACTTCTTTTATCACCCTGCTAAAAATCGACTGGTTGAAGTAATACCTGCAGAGAATTCCTCCGATGATACAATTTCAAGAGTCGTCCAATATTGTAAACAACTTGGAAAGGTAGTTATTGTCTGTAAAGACAGGCCTGGTTTCGTTGTTAATCGATTCTTTGTCCCGTGGCTAAACGAAGCATGTCTTCTAATGGAAGAAGGAAATGGAACGCCTGCTCAAATAGATGCAGTGGCTTGTCAAGCATTCAATATTGGAATGGGACCATTTGCTCTGATGAACTTAACTGGTCCACCAATTGCTCTTCATTCCACCGATTACCTTGCGCAACAACTGAACACTCCTCGATACAATGGAGCACAAAATCTCCGTAATCTTGTTGATGGAAATAATATGTGGGAAATTGGAAATAATATCGATTGTGATGAAGCATTAGCATCAATAATTCGTGAACGCCTCCTAGGTGTTGTTTTCTCGGTTGCTTCACAAATTGTCGAAGAAGAAATTTGTTCCATGGAAGATGTAGATCGAGGAGCAAAAGTTGGACTAAGATGGGCACTTGGTCCATTTGAATTAATGAATGAATTTGGAGTTGATGAAGCATACCGAATGGCAAAGAAATATGCTGATTTACACGAAGAAAATTCTGGATTCAAAATTCCTGAATTCCTTCAAGTTAAAGCTGATACAGGCAATCCATGGATGTTTGAATTCGTAGATGCTGAAATCAAGAATGGAATTGCGACAATTAACATCAATCGACCAGAAGCAATGAATGCTTTGAATGAAACAGTAGTTGAACAATTAGGCGCTCTTGTGGAAAATTTGAATGAAGATTCTTCAATTCATACAATTGTTCTAGAGGGAGCAGGGAAGGCATTCGTAGCAGGAGCAGACGTCAAATTCTTCGTAGACCGATTGGATGAAAATGCGTTTCCAAAGATCTATGATTTCACTGCTGAAGGACACAACGTTCTAGCAAAAATTGAGAATAGTCCGAAAACAACCATCGCTCTAACTACTGGACTAGCCTTAGGTGGGGGGTTGGAACTCGCATTATCTTGTGATTATCGAATCGGAACTAGAAGAACTCAGTTTAGATTTCCAGAAACCAGTATAGGGATTTATCCTGGACTAGGAGGAACTCAGCGAACAACTAGAATATGTGGAGTAAATGCTGCTCGTTGGGCAATTCTAGCTGGTAATTGGATTGGGCCAAAACAGGGTGAAGACCTTGGTTTGATCACTCACTTGGTGGAACCTGCTGATGTTGACAAAACAATCGATTTAATCAGTAAACATGGAAAGCCATCGAACAAATACTTTGGAGCACCAGTTCGAATGTCAGAAGCAGTACAGGCAGCAATAGAATTCTATTCAGATGAAAACATGAACTCTATTATGACTGGAAAAATTCCTGATGGTATCTCCAATGATTTTGCTACTCGACAAATAAAACAAATTTCTAGAACCGCTCCTATAGCATTGAAAATGGCTAGTGAATTAATCGATGTTGCTGCTTCTACTCCACTTGAAGATGGTCTTGCCGCAGAATTACAAAATTTAGAAGATATTTTCGCAACCAAAGACGCTTACGAAGGTTTGTCTTCACTTATTCAAGGGCGTCGTCCAAATTACAACAATGAATAGCGACTATAATTTACCTGGAGGAGGTAAATACCAAGGTGCTCTCCAATTGCTAATAGCTCGTAAATAAAAATCAAGTAACTTATTCATTTCATTACCTCTTTTCTTAAAACATCAAACATTTTGCCAGATAGAAATTCAAGAAATTCAATCATTTTACCACCGAAAAATCCTACTAAATAATCTTCCATTACTCTCTTCTTTCAAAGTAAGCTTCTCACTCCAATCATCTATCCAATCAACTAGATATCTATCCATGTTTCCTCATATTATACTTGTATCCGGACCTATATCAAAGTATAAGTTAACGTGTAACTACTAGGGTGTATTTTATACACTAAGTTGTTTTAGAAACACCATGGTTAATCCACCTATGAGGGTATCCAAACAAGATTTGGAACATATTGAAAAATCAATAAATTCAGTGTATGAAATGGGGGCTCAAATTCGAAAATCATTGGAAGAATATTCGGATGACGAAATTCATGATACTGCTTGGGAGGTCCAAGCAGGTGTCGAAGCATTGGGGGTATTCGGATCACGATGGACAATCGAAATATTGGCAGCCTTGTATGTTGCAGGAGAAAGACGATTTAATGAGTTGAGACATCTTCTAAATGGAATTAGTAGTAGAACTTTATCGGATAAACTCAGAGCATGTACTGAATCTGGATTAATTGAAAGAATAGTTGTGGATGGGCCTCCAGTAAGAGTTTCATATCGATTGACTGAACATGGGTTGGTTTGTGGCCGGCTATTGGGGCCGTTAGTCGCATATATGAAAATTCGAAACGGCGCTGTAGAGGCAGATGTCTGAACATCGAACCAATGCCTTGAATATGGTTTAGTTAGAATATTGATTCATGCCCCTACTCCAACAGTGGCACAGGAGACACCCCTGGGTGCTTGGTGGATTGTTGGGAATTGCTGGAGGGTTAGTCGGTTTTGGCGGGACTGGAAATGGATTTGCAACTAGCGCAACTATTAGTTCCGCTAGCGATTCATGGGAGCATCCTTTGAGAACAAGAATTCTCAATTTACTGGAACGTAAACCTGGTCTTCCATATCGTGAATTACAACGAGATCTTAACGCTGCAAATGGAACTCTAAGACATCATCTTGATGTTTTAATTGCCAACCATTCA
This sequence comes from Methanobacteriota archaeon, assembly GCA_002708695.1. Classification (GTDB taxonomy): domain Archaea; phylum Thermoplasmatota; class Poseidoniia; order Poseidoniales; family Thalassarchaeaceae; genus MGIIb-N2. Next base: position 6,626 of record PAOZ01000022.1, read on the forward strand.
GTAACTGTAGTCCATGTTAATGGGCGCTCATGCCACTATGCAGGTGCACCTGCACAAATGGAAATTATGTCAGGAATAACTGTCGGCGGAGATGAACATGCGGCTGCAATGATGCCAGTAGGATTATCCACAGTACAGAAATTGATTGTTGCTCGACTATCAAGAGAAGAATTACCCAAATCACAAGCTCAAATGGCAAGAGAATTAGGTAGGTCAAGGGCATCTGTTCATTCAGCGGTCACCGTTCTTCGTAGAAGGGGAATTCTGCATGCTTCAGAACTAACACTTGCACCTCATCTTTCTGGACTACGAGATGGGGGAATTGACTACGATTGGTTGGATGGAATCAATCAACAGTAAATTCGCCCATTTTTCAGATAATTTGTCCGAATACTCTTGAGCCTAAACTTTCCGACTAGGGTTATGTTCGTACTACGTCTTCAGGAACATCCGGTTCCAGTGGGTAGTACTGATCCAGATATTCTTCTAGCTTGGATTTTAGACACTATGGGTTTAGTACGAAGAAGAAAAATCTCTGATGAAGTCGTAACTACTAGAGGATCAATTCATGCTTTGATGAAAGAATATCTTATTCCTGAACCTCTACGAGGGTGGGATAGTCAATCAATGATTGAAGCAAGCGGAATAAGTTCAACAGCTCTACATCATCAACTAGTGAAATTACGATCTTGTGGATTACTTACTACAACTACTGAAGGAAGATGGAAAAGGTATGTGATTAGAAACGGTTCATTATCGGCTGCAGTAGAACTTATTGCCGCACAAACTGAAATAATACTGAAACAAAGAATGTCAATATTAGAAGAGGTGATTTCACCTTCTGAAACAAGAATGAATAATCAGGCTCTTCAACGTGGAGGTGAAGATCTTCCATTTAGGATAATTATTTCTGAACAAGGGCCAATGGAAAATAGAGAAGGGCTTGAGTCATTATTACGAGACTTTGGCTTCGCTGGAGACAGAGGGAAATCTGATGATAAACTCTCAATGAATATTTTCACCCAACTTGCAACAGCTGAAACACCTGTAACGGCTGATTACTTAATGAAAGAAACAGACGAATCTAGAACTCGAGTATTAGGGGTATTGGACCGATTAAGGTCAGCATTACTCGTTGAAAGAGTATTATTGGAAGATCGTATTTCACATAATTTATTCATTGGACTGACTCATCAATGGGCCCAAAGGGGAGAAAAGTGGATTCGAGGAAGAGGGGGACTGGGAAGAATAGAACAAAAGCTTGCTGACCAGATTATCTCCGATTTAAATCAAGAAAAAATGACTACTGAACGAATTTCTAAACTCCTTGATGTTGTTGATATAGATGCTAAATGTCTTCTAGTGAATACATTAGGTGGAAGGGTCCCTTACGGTTATCGACTAACTGGAAAAGATGCAAAGGCAGTTATTTCTCGTTTGCTTTCTAGAGTAGAAAGGATTCTAGAAAGGCTGCAAATGATTTCACAAAAATACGATCAAATTACATGATAATTTTTTTTGTCTGGGTTGATTTTTCTAAGAATTCTGTTACTGATTGAATTAATTCATTTGCACCTTGTGTTTTATGTAATTTGACTCTCATTTCACTAGCTCCTTCCAGTCCTTTAGTGAACGAAATTGCATGTCGTTTAAGATGTGAATTTCGACGTTCTCCATACATTTCATCTGCCAATTCACAATATCTTTTCCAACACCATAATTTGATTGCAGCATCCTTGCCTTCTGATGAAATTCCCGAAACCAAATCTTCCCAAGGTGCAGGTTTTGTTTCCCAACCTAATCCTTTCTTTATCCTAAGAAAAACATCAGGGTTTCCGATTGCTGCTCTTCCAATCATTATTCCTGCCGCTTTGGTAACTTCAAGACAGTGAAAAGCACTTGCAGCATCTTTTACATCCCCATTTGCCACTACTGGAATTGATAAATCTTGGACCATTTGTCCAATTTCCTCCCAATCTGCCACGCCTGAATATCTTTGACGCAATGTTCTACCGTGAACTGCAATTCTATACACGCCTTCATCTTGTAATCGCAAGGCAATAGAACGGGCAGTATTGGGTCCTGATCCGGTACCTAGTCTAACCTTTACTGTGACTGGAACATCACTAGCAGCAATGCATGCTCGGACCATACTAACCAATCTATCAGGATCTCCGAGAAGGGCAGCACCTGCGGAATTTCGACATACCTTGGGAGCAGGGCAACCAAAATTTAGATCAATGATATCTGCAACTGAAGATAAGGCTCTAGTTGTTCCAACCATCTCTTCTTCAACACCTCCAAAAATCTGAGGAATGAAGGGTGTTTCTCTAGGATCTGACTCCAATCTTCTCCAACTACGGGCATCATCTCGATTTAATCCCGCTGCAGCAGTAAACTCCGTAACTGTAATATCTGCACCACACTCTTTTGCTAAAAGCCGAAATGGTAAATCCGTCACTCCTGCCATCGGAGCAAGGTAAAGAGGGACGGGGTCCATAAATCACCTCAGAATGTGTAGGGGTCTTGACTCTGACGCGAATTTCGTAATCAGAAAGAGGACTCCCAGTCCTCAACATCCTCTGCAGCAGCCCATTGATCATCATTTACTCTACCTTGTGCCTTAACAACTTCTCGAGCGAGTAACCAATAGACAAGTGCTAAACTTCTACGACCTTTGTTATTAGCAGGAAGAACAATGTCAACGAAACGTAGAGTATTGTTTGCATCGCAAATACCAACCACTGGAAGACCAGAATTTACAGCCTCAGACAATGCTTGTTGGTCTGCCTGTGGGTCTGTCACGATGATTACTTTCGGCTCAATGTAGCTTCGAAGCCTAGGATTTGTAAGAGTACCAGGAATAAATCGTCCAACAATGTGTCTTGCTCCAATCGCTTGTGCAAATCTTCGGGCTGGACGCTGTCCATACTGTCTTGCACTTACTACCAAAATATCTGCTGGGTCATACTTGCTAAGAAAATTAGAAACGATGGAAAATCTCTTGTTTGTCTCATCTAAATTAATGAGATAAAGTCCGGTTCCTTCTTGTTTTTTATCTTCCAAGAAAGGCTTCATATGAGCACTACTTTGTTGGGTCCCAATATGCACAAAATGTTGCTGATATATGTCTAATGGGAGGAGGTACTCTACGTCACTCATGATTACCAGCGTCGTGGCCACCTGCCTTCCATTCATAACCACTTCGCTAGTAACAGATGTTCAAAATCTCCGTTTTCCTTCGCCCCAAGTCCTTTGTATAGGCCTTGATACCATACATCGATGGAGTCCCCAACCAACCTCAGAAGTCCCCTAAAACAAGGGACTGAAAGGTCAGATGGATTCTGGGTTGACCCCGAAGGAAAAGTCCTCAACGTTTCTGCATCAGAAATTGAGCGCTATGTTTACTGCCCAATGAGTTGGAGAATGGAAAATGAAGGAATCAGCGCCAAAGGAAAAGAAGTAGATTTAGGAATTGAAGAACATCAACGAATGCATCAAATGGTTGTTGAAAAAATCGAGGCGCAAAATGCCTTTACTCGTAATATTGTCATTTGGTCATGGTGGTTCGCAGTTGTACTTACATTAGCAGCAGATACTGTAGCGTTTTATTTTGTTCAAGATGGATTAATTGATTCTGAACTAGCAAGTATGATTGGAAAATACTTGGTACTGTTGGCCTTAGTTTGGCTAATCTTAGCAATAGTTCTACTAATTCTGCCTTGGAGAAAATGGTTCGGATGGAATGAAAAACTAGTCACAGATTCAGATGATTTTTCCCAAATAGAAAACGATTTGCAGCCTCTAATTACTCCTTTGAAATTAGGTGAAAAAGGATGGTTGACATTTGGCCGTCTAGAAGCATTAATTCTTTTTTCAGCCATTGCATTGAGTTTACATGGAATTGCCTTGACATTTGCTCAAAACAGAAGTTTGGCCACTTTTGCTTTACTCGTTTTAGCATTAATTTGGACATTATTGGCTACCACAAGATTACAGGCTGCTCTTTCCGCAAATCAACGAATAAAAGAAAAAAACAAGGAAGGAGGACTAGAAGAATTAGGAGAGATTCAATACAGCGATGGTGGAGATTCCATACTTCTAGAAGACCTCGAAACAGGATTACGTGGCAGACCTGATCAAATCACTCGAATTGGAAATGATTTGATTCCTGTAGAATTGAAAACTGGTAAAATTCCAATAAAACCTCACAAAAGTCATCGGTTCCAGATTTTAGCATATTTGCATTTGATTGAATCAATGACTGGTTCTCCCCCTCCTTTCGGTTTTCTAAGGTATGGTACTGAATCAGTATTTTCAATTGACTGGAATGCAAAAGAAAAAGCAAATTTATTTTCAGTAATCAAAGAAATTCAACAAGTTACTGTTCAGGGCGGAGCAAAAAGAGACCATAACAGGCTTGGCAAATGTGAATCATGTAGTCGAAAAGAAGGGTGCCCAGATAGATTGGAATTTATTCCAAATCAATAAGATCAGTGCATTCTCCTACCTCATGTACTTCAGCAAAAAATACACAAGGGCGTGAAACTGTTACCTTTACAGAAAATGAATCATAAACAGAAAAAATATCGATTGGGGCTTCAACACCAATCCCTCTTGATTCGACTGTTAGTAACCATTCACCATTTTCAAAGGGAGATGAATCTTCATTGATATATGTCTCAATAAATTCGTAATTTTCAGTTGCTCTTTCTGTCAAAAATGGAGTTCCACTAGGATATTCTCCTGGTTCCCAAATAGAAATCTCAACATATCTCGCCCCTACTTCTTCAACCAAACCGGGAAACGTTTCATTCACTATATCTGAAACTGCATCTCCAATTGATGCATCAAAAAATATCTCAATTTGACTAACCGTAGGGTCAATCAAAAATTCCGATTCATTGGAATACTCAGTTGATTCAAAATCTTGAGTATCGAAAGTATAGTCCCATCCAACTCTAGTATCTTGACTACGACTTTTAGGATCCTCTTTCATATCCTCCATTATTTCCCTCATTGAAAGAAGAGATAAGCAACCAGGACTCATCAAAGTTAGAGTTATCAAAAGGGCAAGAGCTACCCCTCGATTCAAAATAAATTGAAGGCTCATTCATCCATCTCCTGTCTACCTGTCTGCACTCATAGGGTTCGTCAATGCTCTGCTCAGACCCCCTCTGTCATCACTCAGGCGACTATTGGAAGATGATCAAGATGTTCAATCCTGCGATTCTTCAGAATCAGCCTCCTTATTCTTTCTACGAATACTACGCCTCCTCTTCGGCTTAGGATTCTCGTCTTCCTCTATCTTTTCAGACAAACCTTCGGTATGTCCTGCTTCAGATGAAAGAGAACTGAAATCACTGGTTTTATCCAATACTAATTCACTTCCAACTTGCGCAGAAGGATCACTTAATTCATCAAATACAACTTTCTCTCCAGGAAGAACTCCTTCTTCTCCGGTTAATTCAAAGATATCTTTTCGAATATTGGCATCACTTGCACTCAATTCAACATCTTCGTCCTTCAATGCTCTTCGCTTGCCTTTCTTCTCAAGGAATGAATCGATATCACGGCCTGCTTCTAATTGATCTTGTAGGGTAGTAGAGACTACTTTCTCATCATCTTCTTCTTCTATTGCCAATTCTTGTTCATATTGTTCTTCAATTGATCGAATTTGACTTTCTGCCTCTTCAAGACCTGATTCCCAATCGTCTTCAATGGAATCTTCTGAAATTCCGAAATTTTCCATTTGATCATCAAAGTCTTCGGTCCCGACAAGAACCTCTTCCTCTTCTTCTTCATCCACTTCCTCTTCTATTTCAGGAACCAGTTCTCGCCTCTCTCTTTGTTCGTAATGTGAGGAAACATCTTGCGAGGTTCCACAATATGGGCAATTATCCATAGCTGATGGAACTGGACTCCCACAATTTTCACAATCATGGAATCGACGGAATCCACTACGAAGTTGGAAGTCACAATAAGGGCACACTTCTTCATCTCCTTCAATCTCTCCACCACATGCTGGACACAACTCAAATGTCTCACGTTCAGTGTCTTCCATTACTCTCCTTGTAAGGAAAATGGCAGCAATTAATACAAAAATTCCAGCAATTCCTAATAAAATCATCAAAGCAACACCTAACTCTCTGTTTGCTTCTTCTGGATTAATCGATTCCCCGCCGGCTGCCACTACAGTCCATAACGAAGTTTTAGAGGGGACTGTTCCATTAAGGGCAATGATCGCCAACTGAAGATTTCCAGCTTTATCTGGTGTAATGGTACATTCGACTGTGGCTTCAGAACCTGTAGAAGAAAGATCTACAACCGTTCTGTCGACCTCTGTTCCTAAAGGAGCATAACAAACAAATGTCTCAATTCCTGCCCCTTCATCTGATGTTACAGAAATCGAATATGTAGTCTCAACTCCAATAGTTAGTGGTAATCCATTATCCCAACTCTCATCACTTAAGAATCGTAATCGTAAATCACTCACTAATTGTACAGAACCTGTGGCAATATTGTCCTCAGAATTTGAATCATGTGAAGGATTATCTGGAACCCAAGTTGCAGTAAATGATTTGATTCCACTAATCTCTCCTCTAGCAATAGCCGAAAACACCAATGAAACTCCTCCTGATTCAGAAGAAGAAGGTGGAGGAATCACTCGAAATTGGCTCGTCAAACTTTCCCCGTCAAAGGTCGCTTCAACACTCCCACTAACTGGAATAGAACCCGTATTTTGAATACTGACTGTGAAATTAACTGATTCTCCAGTTTGAACTTGAAGAGGAGATGCCACGGCAATTTCTGAAACAACAACATTTGGAGAAGGGTGCATGATGATTGAAAATTGAACAGAATTATCGAACACACTAGATTCCGGAAGAGAAAAACTTGGATCAATCACAACTTGTAATTGAAGTTCTCCAACAGTTTCAATAAACATTGAACTGGTCAATGTCTCGTTCCAAAGAATAGAACTCTGGCCATCTTGAAAATCTACAGAAAATGCATGTACAGGAGTTGAATCAGAAACTCGCTGGACTTGCATCGGGACGCTGATTGACCCTGTTCCAGGCATTCGGAGTAATGACCCGCTAATATCCCAAGGACCCTTTAATGCAGATGCGGCAGTATTTACCGTAATTCCACCATCATGAAAATAATTTGGTGGAGTAGTAATTTCAATCAAAATAGTACGTTCGTTATCACTAGAATTTGATTCTAAAACTCCATCATTGGAATTACTATTGGCAGATATTTTCAGTGTTGCATCTGATGCAGGTACCGTAAACGTTCGATTAATCCAAACATTTTCTCCAGAAGGTAAAGGTCCCACAGTATAATCCAAAGGAGCTTCTTCACCTAATTGAAAAGTCACTGTAGTAGAACTAGCAGATATCCCACCTAAATTAGAAATCTGAGCATTTGCTGAAAAGGTAGCACCTGAAAACAAATTCGATGATGGATCAATAATTAATTCAGATACTACCAAGTTTGGTCTATCAGAAATAGTAAAAACAGCAGACTGGTCATTGGATACGCCATTTGCTGAAAAATCAACTCTGAATACAACATCTCCTGCCTTATCCAGAACCGTCGAAACTTGAACAGTAGTGAAAGATGATGCAGTTACAGTAACGAAAGTACTCTGTTGAATTAAATTGCCATCTTGACTTAATTGATATGATGCAGTAATATCTGTAGTATCACTATTATGTAGAGTAATTTCAACAATTACTTGAGAACCATTCTCTAAAGTGCCAATAATATTGATGTCTGATTCATCTACTGTAATTCCCCCCGCAGTTGTTGCAGAAACAACCCCAAAAATTGGTATCAGAAGGAGCAAGCATACCAAGAGTCCCGTCCTCATGTTGGTTGAAGGGGTCTTGGGGCACTTCAACGCTCCCGCTATCTACTGCGTGAAAGCATTGAAGGGCGAGCGGTCCTACATAGGCACCGTTCCATGGCTACTCGGACGATTTCTCGCCTCCTGACCGTGCTCATTCTAACGAGCATTTGCTCAGGAATTGTTCTGGGCTCAGAGGCAAGAAATGCAGGTTTAGATTTCGTAAATCCTCCTTCTTCAGGAGAAATTATTGGAGGTACATATCCGGTTTCTGTTGTGAATGTAAGTGGACTGGATTATGTTATTTTAGAAGTTGAAGATGATTCCTCGTGGACAGAAATTTCGAACATGACCGGAACCCCTTGGTCTACCTCTTGGGACACCACTTCTGTAGATGATGGATCACATCGATTACGAATTACTGGACATCCTGCGGATGGTAGTTCAAGTATTCAAGTTGTTACGTCTTCATTTATCGTAGATAATACTGCGCCATCTTCTTTGATTTTTACAGTAGATAATGCTGAAGTTGGCGATGGTTCATCGATTGCAAACAGAGCTTGGTTTGATATTGAAGAAAGCGCATCTTTGATTTTCCGTTGGAACGCTACAGATGAAAACCTAGAGAAGGCTGTAATTTCTGGAGTCCCGGGTAGTGGAAATCCTCCTTCTGATGGACCTGGTGCTCTATTGCATCGATGGTCGTGGGCTCCAGGTGATTTCTCAGAAGGACTCTACACGGTTTCTCTATCCGTATACGATGAAGCAGGAAACTTAGCTACTCGTTCTTTGTATCTTGGAATTGACCGAACTGGCCCTATCACTGGAACACCTGTTTTCTCAATATCTGAAAATTCTTGGACGGATGATACAGTAGTAACTGTTGGAGCCTTAGCAGCAGGCGCAACAGATAATGGAGGAATTGGAATTGATCATTATGAATGGAGAGTGGATAATGAAGATTGGAATAATTTTGGCAGTGGATCAACATCCACTTTACCTCTATTTGAAGGCCAGAGAGTGCTATCTTTCAGAGCAGTAGATAGGCTAGGAAACCCCGGAGAAATGACCAATCATTCGTTTTGGGCAGACCATACTGATCCTGTTGCAGGAGGATGGAGTATTCCTGAAATAACGACAATGACTCAAGGACAAATTAGTGTTCAACTAATTGCAACAGATACTCTTTCAGGAATAGATGAGGGAAATACTACACTAAGATATGGATTCGATAATGATGGAATGGGTTCAATTCCAGATATTACTAACCAATGGCTTTCATTGGGTTCGGGAATGAATGCAAACTTACCTTCAGGAATTGATTGGTCCACCAAACAAGGTGATTGGTTGGGTGTTTCAGCCACAATGACCGATAATGCAGGAAATCAAATTTTGAGTCCACCAACTTATGTTAGAATCGTACCTGGAATTGATTTCGAACTAGAAGATGTAAGTGTGGATAGACTAATTGTTGCAGCAAATACTGGAGATAAAATCAACGTAACTGGAACTGTTATTGCAAATCAAGCATATACTGGTTCTGTAATTGTAAGATTAGAAATGGCGCCAAGCGATCGAACAACAGATACAAATTGGACGGTTTTAGAAACTCGAACTCTGAATGCTGGTAGTTTATATGATGGCCGAGAAGTATTGGATCCTTTTGAAGTTCGAATTCTATCTTCTGGAGAATACGATTTGAAATTATCAATAGACCCTGATGAAATAATTCCTGAAAAGGATGAAGGAAATAATGTAGAATACCTAGTTGTTAGCGGAGCTAGACCAAGTTCTATTGGCGCAGTTACAAGTTTTATGCCTGCACTATTCCTCTTGATTGCTGTTTCAGGATGGATGGTTTGGACAATGAGAAATACAAAGGAAGAATGATTATTCTTCTTCCCATTTGATTAGTTCATCATCCGCTAATTCCATCATTTCTCTGACTGCTTCATCATCTTCGGGATCGACTTGTGATGCCTTAAATCGGCGTTCATTCCTTCTCTCTCTAGCCGCAGCAAGACCTGGTACAAGAGCATCGAAACCTGAAGATTTTGAAGATGTGCGTTCTTCGTGCATCACCAATGTTTGGCGGTCCATTCGTTGACGTCTACGTTCCGTTTCTAAAAACTTGAGAACTGTGCCATGTTCTGCTCCATCGAGGACTCTCTCTAAAGCTGCTGAACCTATTGCTAAAGATTCTAAATCACCAACAACAACAACAGTTGAACGGTAAACAACCAACTCAACACCGCTTAATTCTTCGATAAGTTCACGGATCCTGCCATTCCTTCCAATAATTCTCCCTCTCATTCTTTTGATTTGATTCGGTTGACGTCCGACCCATTCTCGAATATCATACATCTTGAGATGTACATCATCTTCGAGTAAATTTATTGCTCGAGGGGGAGCCATTCCTCTGCCAATGGCTCGAATAACATCAGGCATTTTTATTCGAATAATGGGGTCGGAATCATCAGACCATTTTGCATTTACTTCTCCCGTTTCAGAATCGATATACAATGTACAGTTAGCAGCTTTTTCAATTTCTAACTTGGTCTCACCTGACTTACCAATAAGTACCCCAATGCGATCTTTCGCAATCCTTGCAAGTAATTCCATGGTAACTCCTCCTAACTTAATCACTTAATTTGAATGGAAATTAACCCTCTAAAACTCTTAGCAATGTTTCCTCAAAAGGTGCTTCAACACCTTTCTTGGTAGCCCAATTACATATATTCCTTACATCTCTAATTAGAAATTCTTCAGCATTAGGATGTGCAGATTTAACCGCTTGACCGACATCAATGATCCATGGTTCATCATTATGCCAAAGAACGTTATATTCTGAGAGATCTGCATGTACCAAATCTGCATCTTTCCAAGATACTTCAATAAAATTAACTAATTCATTGAAAATAGATGTTGGATCTTCAATTTTTATGTCTCTAAGACGAGGACTAGGTCCATCATCTGAACCTAGATATTCCATTACTAGCACGTTACGATTTACTTCAAATGCAGTAGGAACTCGAAGCCCAGAATTTTCTAACCTTTTCAGATTTCGATGTTCTTTTCGAACCCAAATAGTAACCAATTCCCTATGTCTTCGTTTTAATCCACCAAATCGTGGATCTCCCTCAATATATTTGGTTAGTCCTTTGAAAACTGCATTACTTGTATGAAAAATCTTCACTGCGCGAGGTCCATCAATACTAGTGGCATAGAAAACATGAGCCTCTTTTCCACTAGCAATTGGAAACTCCACCGTATCAATGACACCTTGACGCATCAATTTGTAAATTGATAATAACGTAGATTGATCAAAAACTTGATCAAAAACTCGTCTATCTACCCAATCATATCTTCCAGTTCCTAGAACTCCTTGAAGTCGATGTTCAATCTCCTGAAACATTTTTTTCATTTTTGGTTGATCCATCCACTCTGTAAATTTGCCACCGTCTCCGTGCATTGATTTAACATCGATTTCGTTTTCGATATCTTCGCCAAATTCATCATCTGAGGTCACGTGACCACCTATCCGAAGAATGAGTCAATATCGCCATCATCATCATCTTCAAAGTCATCATGGCGAGACCTCGTTGGTTCAGCAACTGGTTCAGGTTCAGAGATGGATTCTTCTTCAGAATCACCTGAAGAAAACATGTCATCAACATCATCATCTTCTTCTTCAATTTCTGCTTCATCCGATTCAGAAGATGTTTCAAAGATACCGCTTTCATCTCCAATATCTACTGCCTCTTCACCAGAACCAAATACATCTACTATTGGAGGTAACTGGCCTTTACGTGAAAGATACATGGCTTGTGTCTTACTATATCTCGTAATTACATTGGCTCGATCATCTTGATATTCCCAAGGTTGAACAACTATCAAATCTTCTTCTCGAACCCACTGTCGTCTACGCATCTTACCAGGTATACGGGATATTCGAACTTCTCCATCTTCACAAATGGCACGAACTCTACGGCCACCCAACATCTGATCCGCAATAGCGAACATCTCGTTCACTTTGCGATTGGGTAAAGGGACTCTGATACGGGTTGAGCCTTCTCCTGACTCCATTTGGGCGAGAAGTTCCTCGTCCACCTTCTCCTCTCTACCGCGTGCCATTGAAGATGGCCTGCGGCCACCTACTAAAAACAACAACGGTCGAGGCGCCTCAAACCTTTAGCAAGTGTTGGGCCGCCATAGTAGCCATATCTACGAGAGTTTGGCTGAAAGGGCCAAGTCCCGATATAATGGTTAGAATCAAACAAAGAATTACTGTAATTCGAATCATTGGCGCTTCAGGTAGAGGAAGTATACTCTTTGATTTCTCAAAGAACATGACTTGTCCGATTCTCAAATAATAGAATAGAGAAAGAGCACTGTTTAATGCCATAGATATCGCCAACCAGAAAATCCAATGAACGCTATTCAACCAATCAATCACACCAGCAGCTGTTAAGGATCCACTACCAGTACTTGCCGAAATTATTCCGTCAATAACAAGGAACTTGGAAAGGAAGCCAGAAAGTGGTGGGACGCCAGCGAGAGCAAGCATAAACACAAACATAGCCACTGCAATAATTGGATCACGTCGACCTAATCCATACAATGATTCCATCGATGAAGAATCGTCCCTAATCTCGGTCATGGTAAGTACCAAGAAAGCCCCTGACTTGAAGAAGGCCAAAACAAGAAGATGGAATACTACAGCAGTGATTAGTACTTCATTGGTAGATTCGCTAGCCAGTCCTGAACCGAGTGCAGCTAGAGCAGCGAGCAAATATCCTGCATGTGCAACACTTGAGTATGCCAACATTCTCTTAGGGTTCTCGGTCGAAAGAGCAGCGAGGTTGCCCCATGTCATGGTAACAACTGAAAGAAGACCAAGAAGTGGAAGCCAGAATGCTGCAGAACCAAATTCAGGACCAGCCATTACGACCAATACTCGAAGAAGTGCTGCAAAACCCATTGCCTTTGATGCAGTTGCTAAAATTGATGCCATTGGAGAAGATGTCCCAGAATAAGCATCAGGGGCAGCGAAATGGAATGGAACTGCACTCACCTTAAATCCAAATCCAACTAATAACATTCCAAAACCAATGGCAGCCAATGGTTCCAGCGTTTCCATTGCTGCCCAAGTTGCTGCTAATCCCTCAGGTCCTGTGAGATTTAGAGTAGCAGATGCATAATCAGAGGCGGAACCACTCCAAATGTAAAGAAGTGACATTCCGTAGAGAGTTACAGCGCTTGCGACAGAACCGGTTAGGAAATACTTCGTTGCTGCTTCTCCACTGGTTGTTTCTTCTTTCATAAACGCAACAAGAACATATATGGCCAAAGAAGCCAATTCTAATCCAACAAAGAGTAAGAATAAGTTGGTTGATAAAGCGACTATGCTCATTCCAAGAGCAACAAACAGAATTAGAAGATGAAAATCACCTTGTCGACGATTATTCAGAAGCACTCTAATGGCGCGCGCTCTAATTGTATCGCTAGAATCTGGATGTGGTGCTTTCGCATCAACCCTAGCAGGCATACGGTTGATCATTGCTGCAGTCCCAACCAATAATGCAAAATTGAAAATTGATGTGAAAATTCTACTAAAAGCATCCGAACGAAGAATATAATCAGAACCAGTACAACCCTGTTGTATTGCGCCATTTGCAGAAATACATACTGTAGAAAGAGCTGCCCCTTCAACGAATGTCATTAAACTACTTGCCATCGCTAATAGCAACGTAAACATTGAGATTACACCAGGAATAAGCGGATCGCTTGTAGCACGGAAACGCTCCCCTCCAAGAAATACTGGAATTCTGAATTGAGTCATTGGAATCCGAACAGTAGCATTTCCTAAATTTGGAACAATAATCAGAAGAAGAATTCCCATAATTATTGTCACCTCTGGACGTAATGATTCGACTAATAATGGATGAGCAATAAGTGGTGATTCAATATTCATGGAGTCACCCCCAAAGCAGTTAGAGCATCTATAATGACTTCAGAAACCAAACCTGTACTCCAATTTGACATCATATCAAAGAATAACGCTGGGAGAATTCCGAATAAAATTGCTAAACCACCTAGGATGAACATCCCTGCATTCTCATGCCAAGTAACGTCACGGGGTTCATCTCCATGCATAGTGTCTGGGAGAATTCCGTGATGTGGATCTCCACTTTCAAAAATGGTTCTTTGCATTGACCAGAGGTAGTATGCTGCTGTGAGAATCAACGTTAATGCAGGAATTAGGACCCACCAACCAAATGTCATCCAAAATGCAATCATAATTGCAACTTCTGCAACGAAACCGGCCATTAATGGAAGTCCCAAACTAGCCATCCATCCCAACATCATATGGCCAGCCATAAATGGACTATGGTGGGCCAAACCTCGCATTGATCCAATTTCTAAAGTATGATAGTGGTGCTTGAATGCTCCACAGACAGCAAACAGAAGAGGGGAAATGATGCCGTGTGCAAACATCATGAACAAAGCTCCAGCTATACCTAGAGGTTGCATTGTAGCAATCCCTAAGAAAATCAATCCCATATGGGAAACGGAAGAATAAGCAACCATTCTTTTGAGGTTTGTTTGACCAAGGCAAACCCAAGCCCCATAGAACAGGCTAGCCATTCCTAAGAATACCAACAACGGAATCATTGTAATAGTCTCTTGTGGGAATAGGCTAACTGCAACTCTAAGGAAACCATATGCACCCATCTTCAACATCACTCCTGCCAATAGCATTGAACCAGCAGTAGGGGCTTGAACGTGAGCATCGGGAAGCCATGTATGCACTGGAACGCTAGGCATTTTAGTTGCGAATCCAATCAACATTAGAAGGAATACAACGGTCCTCAATCCTGCAGAACTAATCAGGGATGATTGTTGCATCAGTAATGGAATATCGAAATGATGGTGAGTTAGTGAACCAGAAATTCCTGCAACAGGGGCGCTATGGAAATACACAATTAATATTCCAATTAACATCAAAATACTTGCTGCAAAGGTGTAAATGAAGAATTTCATAGCAGCGTATCTTCTATCCTCCCCACCCCATACTAGGATTAAGAAAAACATCGGAACCAATGTAAGTTCCCAATATACGTAAAACATGAACAAATCCAGTACTGCAAAGACGCCCAGTAATGCGCCTTCCATTAGAAGAATCAAACTATGGAATTGTGCTCCTTTATCTGCATCCCATTGAACCAACATAGAAATTGGAATAAGAAGAGTTGTCAACCAAATCATTGGGTAAGATAACGCATCAATACCAACATGCCAATTTACACCAATACTGGAGATTAATGAGGTATAATCACTTTCTAGCAAATAGGACCCTTGCGCCCCAAATGATCCAGATGACCAAGTGGAAAGCCAATCATGTTCAAGTCCTATTTGAGTGGCTAAACCAAACAATAGAATTGCAATTCCCATATTTGCATATTTGATTAAATCAGTTGCTTGTTTCTTTGTGCTTGAAGGTACTACCTCGTAAATTAACAACAATAGCAAACCTGCAAAAAGAGGAGTTAGAGTAAGGATTTCTAATTCGTTCATGAACTCACCCCCATTAGCAAGAATATGATACTAAGTGCTCCAACAGCAGCATACAATATGTAATCCCTAGCGCTACCAGTTGTTAGTAAACGGATTCTCTCACTGGATGCCTGAGAACCTTTCTCTATGCCCTTAACGATTCCATCAATGATTTTACGATCAAAACATGCACTAAGTAATGCAAAAGGAATTACAGTCCTTCGAATAATCTCTTCGTAGAGATAATCAATGTACAATCTCTCTTCTAAGGCCTTAGCTAAGGAAGACTCGGCCATATTTGTTACATCCATCTTACTAGGTCTAGAAGATAGATTGACCAACCAAGAAACCAATGGAATTGCAGAACTTCCTTCCTTTAGTGAACCTCCATGTATTCGCATTGCGAACCATGGGCCAATAATGAATGAAAGGAGAATGGTGGTATATCCTACAATCATAAAGTTCGGATCAGAAGGTAAGAAAGCGTGCTCAAGCGCATATACAAATTCTTCAACAAATCCACCATGATGGAATTCGAGATGATCATATTTTCCTCCTAGGAATTTTACTGCCCCAAACATCGTTAAAATCAATCCAGTGAATGCTGTTACTAATGAAAGAGTCACAAGAGGGGTCTTAATCCAAGGTGTTGTTTCATGAACATGGTCTACAACTTCAGATTTGGGAGAACCAGCGAATGTCATGAACCACATTCTAGACATATAAAATCCAGTCATTCCAGCAGTTAAAAGAATCAAAAGTGCTGGGCCTAACATCAAAGGTTCACCATGAAAATATGCATCCCAAGTATGTCCTACAATACCTTCTTTGGACCAGAATCCTCCAATCAAAGGAATTCCGATAATTGACATCGAACCCAACATCATAGCAGTAGAAGTAACAGGTAAATGAGCAGCAAGACCTCCCATATTCCTCATATCTTGAGGGTCGAAATCATCATGATCGCCATGGGATTCTATCTTTCCACCAATCAAGAAATCCATCATGTATTTATCTAATTCAACAGGATCAATTTCTCCATCGCCATTACGATCCATAGCATTGACTAACAATTCAACATCTGTTGAATCATCGACAATTGATGTTGAAACAAGACCTGATTGTAATTCATTTACTGTCAGAGTTCTACTACTATCAATATCAAGGCTATCAAAGAATTCGCGTAAAGTCAATCCTTCAGTACGTAAATGCTTGACTAAAGATACTAATGCTTCTGGAATTTCAGAAACGTCAGAATGTGTGTCATCATGATGATCATGATGTAGATGATGGTGAGCATGATGCATCTCATGAATAACAGAACCTGAAGCCATGAACAGCATGCCCTTTGCCATAGCGTGATTGAAGAGATGGAACAAGGACGAACCTAGAACAATAATGCCCGCAGTACGCATGGCATCTCCATCATGATTGAAAAACCATAAGGCTGCTCCAAGGCCAGTGAAAATATAGGCCAATTGACTCATTGTAGAATATGCTAATACCTTCTTGATATCATTTTGGACAAATGCAATTCCTGCAGCCATAAATGCAGTAATTCCTCCAACCCATGCCACTAGCAAACCAATATCTTCTAACCCATGAACTCCTCCATTTGCTACATCAACAAAGGGGACCATTCTAGCAACCAAGTAAAGTCCAGCATTGACCATTGTAGCTGCATGAATTAGAGCGGAAACAGGTGTTGGCCCCTCCATTGCATCTGGCAACCAAACGTGCAATGGGAATTGAGCAGATTTTCCTACTGCACCAATGAACAGCATAATGAGAGCCCATCCTAACAAACTTGCATCTACTGCAGCTCCAGCGACCCCTGTGGACGGATCATCAAAGACCACGGAGAAATCCAACGAACCGTAAATATGGTAGAGAATCAATAATCCAACCATCAAGAAAACATCTCCTACTCTAGTCGTCATGAAAGCCTTCTTTGCCGCAGAAGCCGCACTAGGTTTCCAATAATAGAAACCAATCAACAGATAGGAACAAAGTCCCATAATCTCCCAGAAAATGAATAACCAAAGGAAATTGTCTGCTAAAACCATTCCAAACATTCCAGCAGTAAATAACAAATATTCTGCAAAGAAACGATGATTACGATTTTCATTAATTTCATCAGTGGTCATATATCCAATTGCAAACCAACAAATCAGGAAGGTAAGGAAAGTAGCAACAAACAACAACATTAGAGTTGTCTGGTCTACCCAAACTCCAAATGAAATCTCCCAATTAGGTAAGATAACCCATTGATTAGATGTGTGGGTCATCACATCAAATGAAATCCAAGAAAGAATATGACTAACAGTATATGATTCAATATGGGCTACTCCTCTAATATAGTCTGTAATTACCCAAAGACCCATTCCAAGGGTTATCGTCATGGTCATTAATGCAGGAATGCCACCTTCTTTCAGAGTGTTCGTCCATAATGGGTGTCCGTTCCAAATTTGACCTGCGATTAGAATAATTGGGAAAGCAACCATGGGTGCAGCGATAATAATGAATGACCAAGAGGTTGCGTCTCCTCCTCCACCAACAAACAAACCCACAGGAATCATCAATGCAGCAACGAGGAATAGAAGAAGGCGAGATTCATTTTTTGTTTCACCCATCTTATCGCCTCAATGTTTCAATAAATCAACCTCGTCGAGATTAATCGTCTCCCTAGTACTGTATAACGATAAGAAAATAGCAAGTCCAACTGCAACTTCCGATGCTGCAATCGCAATAGCAATCGACGTGAAGACCCACCCCTCTGGATCTCCTGTTTGCATTGCAACAGCAACAAAATTTAGATTTACAGCATTGAGCATTATCTCAATACACATCAAGACAATAATCGCATGCTTACGAGTAAACGCACCTGCAAGGCCTATGAAAAACAAAATCGCTGAAAGGCCAGAAATATATCCTGGATCAATCATTCTTCTTCACCTCGATTCTTAGTTAGACTCATTATGGCCAAATCTAGTTCAGGCAAATCCAACTTACCATCACTGTTCAAATCCATTTGATTCACTAATACATCAACATCCCACGGAGGAAGGTTTGCGATACTAGTATTTTTCAAGGCCAATTGAAATTCCATTGTATCAATCTCTCCAGAATCATCCAAATCAATTGAACGGAAGAAATCGAACACAGTCTGACCCTTCTCAACTAAATAATCTGCTAATTTCTGCAACTCATCCCCTGATGGAGAATCCATAGAAACTGCAACAGAAGAACGTTTACTGGGGGCAGAAGCCACCCCAATTCCTCCTTCATTCCAAATTAGATTCTCTAATCTTTCATCGCGAACAAGATATGATGCTCCAATCATAGCCATTGCCAATAATGCACCAAGAATAACCAATGAAAAGGACCAATCAACCATTAGTGCATCAGCAAATCGTGCGGTTGGAGAAACCATCTCAACTCCTCCTGATGCCCAACGAGGCGCATCGACGAGTAAACTCATCAGATAGAAACCGAGGATAGCAATTCCCGCTCGGGCAACATTACCCAATGCTCTCACTCGAAATCACCTTCCATAATTTGTCTTCGAGTTAGCATTACACCAAATTGAACTACTAGCATTACGCTTCCCAAATATACCAATATCTGAATGGCAGAAAGTAGTTCAGCACCAGCTAAAACAAATACACCAGCAACTGCAAAGAAACAGAACACCAATGAAAGCATAGAATGAGCTACTCTCTTTGCATAAACGCAACCTAAAGCACCACCGATGGCGATTAAACTGAACAAACCAAATGTGATCAGTTCGCCATCAATTACCATAATCATGCCTCCTTACTTGCCTTTTTTGCTGCTCTTTCCCGTTTCGCTCTTTCTTTATCTGCTCTTTTCGCGAGTTCGAGATCTACTGCTTCCTTGTGAACAACTGGAAGGACTCTAGTTCTGGCAGCATCCATCCATAAGTCATCACGTGTAAGTCCAGACATACCATCATACTCGTTTGTCATGAAGAATGAATTGAAAGGACATGATTCCATACAAAGTCCACAAAACATACAACGACCCAAATCAATTCTACCAGATACTATATCCTGTTCAGCAGGAATCATGCCTTCCAAATCAATCGATTCAGTCTTACCAGAATCTGTCCAACGAACCGATGCTGAAGTCCCACTCAAATCAATAATTTCTGCGAAATCATATTGTTGAGGAGCAGATTCATGGGCAGTTTCCAATGAAAATGTATTCTCAATCTCTTCAAAGTCATCATTTTTCCTAGCAAGATAGCC
>PAOZ01000023.1 GCA_002708695.1 Methanobacteriota archaeon
CCTGATACTGATGATGATGGAATGTTAGATGGAATCGAATTACTATTCACTTCTTGGAATGAAACCAATCAAGAGTGGACGCTAAATCCACTTGTGTCAGGGGATGGTAACTATGATGGCGATCAAGATGCAGTTACAGATCGTGAAGAACTTAATCTAACTAATTCTAATCCAATGAATGGTGGTCTCGCACCTCCTGATGCCCCTAAGATGTGGGAAGAAGCCGAATCTTTGGATCCCAACGAAGCTACCAGTAGAATTTATCGAATTTTATTCGGTAAAGAAGGTCGAGCATCAATTGCCATTGCCCAATATGATCAGTGGCAGGATACTGGATATGCTCCTCCACTTTTGTCAACATTACTTGGAATTACGGACCCGAATGATGAAGATACAGATCGTGACGGGATGTTAGACGGATACGAATATTGGTTCACAGAGTGGGATTTAGATGAAAATAGATGGACTATGAATCCACTTACTGATACCGATATATCTGCGGATTCGGATAATGATTCCTATGATTGTGATGGCGATGGAGTAATTGATTCTGAGGAACTGTTTACTAATCTTCGAGAATATGAATCTCGAAGTTATGGTAAATTTTCTCAAATAAATAATATTGATGCAGGAGTCACTCTTCGAACATTTGCTCAAGATTCTATTGATGCATTAATGCAAGAGCAAGGGATGACAGCCATTGAGGCTCAAGAAAAATTGTATGAGGATTTCCGTACCAAGGATGTAAAATCCAGTGAACGTGTAGTTCGAATTAATTCTGCATATTCTGATAATTTCAATTTGAGCCTTCTTGGAATTTCTGACCCTACTCATCCTGATTCCGACGGGGATGGCCTTTCAGATGGTTGGGAATATTGTTATGCAATTTATCGAAATACTCAACCAGTAAATGCATACCGTTGGACCACTAATCCTGTTAATTCGTTGGATATTAATTATGATGCAGATGAGGATGGATGGTTTGATCGTACA
The DNA here is from genome assembly GCA_002708695.1 of Methanobacteriota archaeon. Taxonomy (GTDB): domain Archaea; phylum Thermoplasmatota; class Poseidoniia; order Poseidoniales; family Thalassarchaeaceae; genus MGIIb-N2. Next base: position 994 of record PAOZ01000023.1, read on the forward strand.
AGTAGTAAGCCAGTAGCAGTACAGGGCGATTGGGATCAGCGTACATTTACTTCTGGTCCAATCGAGCATCAGATTTCTCCGGGTAATTCCTATCTTTGGTTTACTAATTGGATGGAACATGATAATGGTACTAATCCTATTCTGTCTGATTCTGATGGAGATTCTCGCGTCAAGATTTTCAAGACTGTCGATGGTGTAATTACCTACGAATCTGATTGGAATTTAACAGATGGTAGGGAGGTATTCAAGTATGGTACGAATCCCAAGGATAACGATACCGATGGTGATATGTTACCGGATTGGTATGAGTATTCTAAGGGTTGGAATGAATCCAATGATAATTGGTCATCATTTAGACAAATCAAAGTAATATGGCAAGAAATCGGACAAGATAATTGGAAGCCACTAACTGTTCTTTCAGATGGTAGTGGTGGCATTAGTATCCAAAGAGCTTCATTAGATTGGACTTGGGTAACTATGGATCCAACCAATCCTAGTGATGCCACGGATGATCCAGATAATGATGGAGGATGGGATTGTGGAGGTGCCACTTGTGTCTATATTCGATACAATAATTTCCAAGAATTCTTCGGTATAACAAATGCCAGTTTATCTAATGCGGCTCTTGTAAGACAAACCCCATTGTTAGATTGTAATGGGTCTCCAATTGAAGAATGGTGGCAATTCCGCGAATATCTTCTTGGATTATGTCTCCAAAACCCTACCAATGTGAATTATATGAGAATGAACAAAGTGAACAATACAGATCTTCTTTATGCACATATAGTTGATGATATGGATGTAGATTATCTTCAACAAAGTCCTGAAGATAATGTGAATCTTGTTTGGGGGCAGTGGACTGACCCTTGGAATAGAACATTTGGTGATGAAAATCATTTGCCAAATATCGGAAATGGAGAATTTGTTTGGGGCTGGTATAAATTAGATATTGATGGTGATCAAATTGCAGATGGGACTGATCCATTTAATTATGATACAGATGGAGATTGGTTGAATGATTATTTCGAGATTGAAGATGATTTGCTTGATGGGATTAGGGGTAATGGCGGCTCTCCGATTAGGTACGATGATCGTTCAACAACGTAATCTGACCATTCGTGGTCATATTCAAAGGCGGTTACATCATACAAGGACTATGAGCGGCAGCCTTTCGACTCCAATTGTTAGTCGCTCGAGCCCCCTTTTGTTGGTATTTCTTCTACTGATTTCTTCGTTAGTTCCTCTTATTTCAACAGTCCAAGAGGTTGAAGCCAATCCAAGCGGGCGCCATATCTATACGTTTTCAGATGGGACTTCTAGTGCGATTGCCCTTGCATCTCCTGGTTCTCCTGCTAGGAACATTATGGTGAGTTTACCTAAAGGGGCTGAAGTTTTGGATGCAGAATTAACCTTGTCAGGAGCGTCTTCGACAGGATGGAATCAGGTGACTACTGTAAATCGAGCCGATTGGATGTCAGGTGAGTCTAATTCTGTAGACCCTCGTTCTGATGACTTGGCACTAGGATTTGATGGACCAGAGGTAGATTTCGTACCCTATAGCATTGATTCAACTTCAACCTCAGGAGATGCATGGTATGACGATGCCTCTTTTTCTATTCGTCAACCTCATTCTACTAATGCTTCTGAATCGCGTTTTTCTCAACAAAGATCAATGTCTACCTCATCGGTTGGAACCTATTCAGGTGCAGTTTTCAAACACAGGGATTGGCTAGTAGCTTCGGATCTTCGTTCAACAACATTTGGAGGAATGTTGCGGCTATTACATGCAAATAATGGAACCCAAGTTCAGGGTGCTGCTTTCAATAATGGTATGATTTCGATTGATACTGATGGTTGTTCTATTCCCTCTTTGCCTTTTACTTGGTCAGGCTATGGTATTCGTGACTGGGCTATTACAGATGATGAAAGAGCCTTTGGACTTTTGACAACATATTACTCATCAACGTCATCTCAATATCATAGAATAATTGAATTTGATATTCGATATATCACCGAGTGGAAATGTTTAGGCATCCACGATCCCTCTTCAAATAATCATGGAGATTATTCAGGAATCTCTTATGATAGGAGTAGAGATTTAGTTTGGGTGAATCATAATTTGCTAAACCGTGTAGTTGCTTATCATCCTGAAGACGGAGGTTTTACTCGAAACGCAACTCTATATTACAGTTATTTCATGAGTAGTGGAACTCCAAGAGGCATGGTTGTTAATGGTTCATATGTCTATTTCAGAACTTACTCTTCATGGCAACAAGATAGATTGGATGCATATGCGATTACAGGGAACATTGGTTCTACCTTGACTCAGCAACAAGGTGCTAGAAGTATTCCCGCTAATGGTTATGGTTTAGTTTACGATGGTCAACGATTACTAACTCAAGATTACTATTCTTGGTCTACAGCCTATTATCGAGAATATGGTTCAGGTTGGGCTTACGAGATTTCTCCTATTCCAGGGACCTCAACTTGGGTTAGTGCTTCTATTGAAACAGATGATGAAATTTTAGCTGCAAATATGGAAGTAGATTGGAGTGCAAGTGCGGCAGGAGATCGAGTTGATTATTGGATTTCTGCAGATAATGGAACACATTGGGAGCCTGTAACAAATAATGAAACGATACGATTTACCCATACTGGTAATCAATTACGATGGAAATTAGAATTAATTGGTTCTACGGCAGTTGCTTGGTGGTCATCAATTGAATATTCTACTGGTTACGGTTCCATCGGTGATTGGACGAGTGAACTTGTTCAGACTGGAACAGAAATTGGAAGAGTAAGAGCTACTTGGATTGCAGACGTTCCAACTGATACTTCATTAGAGGTTCATGTTTCAGCAGATAATGGAACCAACTGGCAAGTAATAGAGAATAACGTAGAAGTTCAGTTTGATAACACCTCTTTTTCGGGTGCTGGTAATCGGTTGAAGTATCGATTATTGATGCAGACAAATGATTCTAGTGTGACTCCAGTAGTTGAGAATCTTGTAATCAATTATGAAGAAGGATGGCCCGCTAGTGTGCGTTTAGATATTGGAAATGATGGAACTATGGAATACACACATACAGGAGTCTTAACTGACCCTCAGGTGGTAGATAATCAAGATATTATTGATGCATTTAATGAACACACTATTCAAAATGGTGAAGGAAATACGGACATAATTTTGGCAATTCATGCTGGTTCCGCTGGTCGAGTATTATTGAGTAATCTAGACATTACATATCGTTATGGTTCACGTGTAATTGAAGCTACAATGGAAGGAGGAACAATTGTGCCAGATGGTGAACATCGAAATTTAATTGTTAGAGCAGCAGTAGGTGATGTTGCCACTTCTTTACTTCGGCTTGATGTAGATATTTTATCTATCCAAGGATCAAATCCTCGTTTGACTTGGATCAGTGGAAATACCTGTTCTATTTCTAACGATCCAATGGGATTAGTATCATTTGATTATGCTAATTGTAGTTCTCAAGAGATTGGAGGAATTACATCCATTCGAATGCCAATAATGCCCAATTGGGAATGGGATGATGAAAATGATGTAGAGGTAAGGGTCGATTTAGAGGATGATCTTGGTCTAGCAGTCAATGATTATGAAACCGAAACATTAGACCTTCGAGTAGAGAATGATATCGTATTAGGTGCCTTAGAGGTAACTGACGAGTCTGGACGAGTATTGCTCCCATCTGATTGGATGAGAGGTGGATTAAATGCTACATTTACGGGTACTATTTCATTTGAAGATACATCTCGATATCCCAGACCAGGCAATTTTGGTTTGCAAGTTGTTGGCAGAAATTTGACATTGGATGGCCTTCCAATGGAAGAACCCACGATTTTTGTTAACCAATCTAATCCATCTTATGGTTTGTATTCCATGACATTCTCAACTCCGTTCCAATCATCACCTGGAGGAATGCTATTCGAGGTAGGTGTTTTCAACATGAAAAATGGCTCTACTTTTGTTAATCCAGGGCAGAATACAATCAAATTGGTTCTAGATGGGGTTAGTCCATTGGTGATTGCTTCTACTCCAAGTGATGGAGATGAGACTCATGCTGGTAATCAACCCATTTCAATTACTATTCAAGATTCAGTTGATCCTCCAGAAGAAATTACTGTACATTATTGGATTGAAAATCAATCAGATTTGAATTACAATAAGGTTCCAGATCGGTCTGAATATTCTTCCATGTTGTTCCGGTCTCCGGAAATTCAACCTGGTGGGATAAACGTCTTCAACGGAATATTAGATGATTCTTGGAATGTTCATAAAGAGAGAGTTTCGATTTATGTAACAGGACAAGATACTAGTGGGAATACAATTGCTCTGGGTGGTGAACCAATTTGTCCTGAGCCACCTTCCCCTTGTAACAAAGATATTCAAGGAATTTCAGATTGGACTGAAGATTTGGTTACTTACATAACAAGAGAAGAATTTGAACCAATGTTAATTTCTGAAAATAGCACTATTATCGGTCATGACGATGAATCACCGCTTCACCCTGGAATCCAATATTTGGCTAGATTGAGAATCGAAGATCGAAATGGTTGGCAGGATATCAGATCTATTCAAATGGCAATAGCAGGTGATTTAACCGATCCACGACAATCCATTTATGGTAATGTTACATTGTCTCCAGATGGTACAACGTCAATTGAATTTGAATCGGGAGGTGACGGACTTGCGGTTTCAAATTTGTATAGCACATATGGGCCTAATCCATTGGCAACAGAAATTGATTCAAAGGAATTATTCGTAGATATACGATTCCAACTTACTTGGTGGTTCCCCGAAGAGTTTGATACTGATGGAGAAATTACTTTTATTCCAGTGATTGAAGTTACTGATTGGCCATGTAACATAGGCGAGATTATTCCATGTCATGATGATCGTGGTGGCTTAGGTTTTGATGAGTGGAGTTTAGACAATGATCTTCGTTTTGATCTTGGAGAAGGACATCTAACTGCAACGGACCTCGCAACAGGACGAAATGTGTTTGATGGAGATGAGTCATCAGGTCCTAGTTTAATTGCAGCAGGCCAGGTTGTCAGGATTGAAGGTAAATTGCTGTTTAGTGAGGATTTGGTTCCTGCACCCGAGGGGTCTTGTGAAATTGTTGTTTCTGATTTAGATAATGTATGGGTGGCAATTCCTAGGGAAAATGGCCTTTTCACTCTTGACATTCTTGTACCTAATTTACAATCTGGTTATCTTGATGCTTCAATGAGTTTGGATTCTCTTCCTGGGCTTGCTCAAGATGAAACTGGAAGTCCACCTCGTTTACAACTATCTGTAGATGGTACTCCCCCTCAAATTCGAGAAATCGCTCCTACTGGTGACGTTAGAATAGATAGAGCCTCCCAAGTTCAGATTAATTTATTAGCATCAGATTCAAGTGGTTTTGATGAAGATTTATCCAGTGTTCTCCATTATAGAATTCGTGCTGGTTCAAGTGAGATTTCTCGAGGTAGTGTTCCGTTGTCCGAATTAACCGAGATTCAAAGTGAAGCTATGTGGAGTGGCAAATTAGATCTTACAGATGGAGGAGCTACTGCACTTTTGCCAGGATATCTTGTAGATGTGTGGGTTACAGGTTCTGACCGTGCTGGCAATCCGTACGACAACAATATGAATTCAGAAATCCAACCCTTTGACACTTGGCGATTGGTTAGAATCGGCCCTCAAATTGATCTTCCGAGTTCTTCAATCAAATGGTCTGATCCTTCTCCTACAGGCGGAGATATTGTTTCTCTAATGATTGAAGGAACTAACCCTTTGGAATATGAAGGTGAGATAACATTTGTAATTCAAAATGAGGTATCACCTGGTATTTGGGCAGATGTAGATGATGCTGAAACTGATTTGAATATTTTACCCGATTCTACTTATGATGCGGCTATTGATTTGTTGACTTCTGGTGTAGATTCTACTGAAGTTCAACGTTATCGATTAGTTGCTAGGGATGGGCACATAGATGTTGATATTCTTACATTGGAATCACTAATTTTACAACCTTATCAAGCACGAGATGGCGAGGCATTAGGTCAGCAAATTGAAGAATCACAATTGACATTCTTACTGTATCTTGCCGCTTTGTTTGGTTTAATTTTTGGAACAATAATGTTAGTTTTGTATCGTCAAGAAAATTCTTCAGATGATGTCGATGTACCCATTGAAGAAGAGCAAACAGAATTGGTTGTAGAGTCAATGAATTCAGGAAAGTCACGCGATCCCCCTCCAATCCCAGTAACTATTCCTGCTACTGCTTCGCCTCCTCCTCTCCTCGGAATCAAAAATCCCCCTCCTATGCCACCTAGTTTACAGTCCTCAGCACCTCCGGCTGTGGCTGCTCCTCCAGTACCTAATCCTAAACCACTTCAATGGAGTGATGAACAGTTAATTTCTCAAGGTTGGACTCCTGAACAGATTACTATGTGGAGGTCTCAGCAAGCTCAGACTACATATCAACAAGCAACTCCCACTACGGATGTTACAGGAGGGTTAGCAGGAGCAGCACATTCTGACCGTGTCGTCTCTCATGTTATGCAAAAATACGGTCTTACCGATCGCGCATCTTTCTTAGCAGCCGCAGAGTTCTTTGATTCCGATGGTAATCGATATCTTACTGCTGAGGAATTAGAAAAGACTGCACGTAGTCTCGGCGAAAACGCATGAGGTTTCCCGATGTCGGATGCAATGCCTGCAGTATCTTCACCGAGCACGGAGAAGATGTTGTTTTTACAGGAGAATATGGTTCATTTTGTTAATCAGATGTCGATGCCAGTCATTGAGGTCAGTTTGGTGATTTCCAAATATCTCAAAAAATTAGTCGATGTACTTGAAGAAAGAGCTCAAACAGAAGGTGAAGAACTCTCTAGTGAAATTTTGAATCCATGGGCAATAGATACTGATTCTCCATATGCTAATCGTCCAGGAATGCCTCTAGAGAGAATTCTAGAAATTGTTGATGTCGATCGGATGGATATTTTGGATACCATGATTCGTACAATCATTAATGGAACCGAGTTACCTTTTGTTGATGCAGTTTTAGCACTACGAAGATGGGAACATCTTGCGCGGAGTCAATTATCTAAGGCATCTGGAACAGGCCAATTGTTTTCTCCGATTATTTTACCCGCTGATTTCTGATAGGTGTGGAATTGAGGCATCTTTTGCAACCTTGTTATTTGCTACCCACCATGCGTCAATAATAGAATATAGCCACAGAATTGGCCAAAGGACAATTGATAGCAATAGAGGAATTTGCAGTAAAAACCAATCTCTTGCTTTAGCATGCTCTCTGTTGAAATGTTGACCTAAGAATAAAAAAGGAATCAAAGCAAGTAATATTGCAAATAATGGTCTCATAGCCCCCCAAGGACCTACACCTCCTGTGAATTCGTACCAAATTATTCGGGAAACATTGATTGGTGATTTTGCACGATTTTGGATTTTTTCTGCTAAATCGAAATCGTCATTCTCGACTTCCATCGCCTCCACCATGAAGAGTGGTGTGCATCGATGCTTCTCAAGTTCTCTGCTGTACTGTGTAAGAAAAACGGTTTCTCGGAAGGTATTCAATAAGTCAGCAACTCGGACACTTATCGATGTACAAGATATTGGTAACTGGATTTGAACCGTTTGCTGGTTTGAAAACCAACGTGAGCGGGATTGTAGCGAGTTCTTTGGATTCAAAATGTTTCAATGTGGATATTGGAGAAAGAGCAATTGGTTCTAGAGGAGTTCGTCAAAGAAACCCTAGGTTAACATGGAGTTCAGAAATTCTTACTGTGGATTCTGATGGAAGTAGGCGGATTTCTGATGCTATTATGTCCGATACTATTGATGATGTAGATGCAATTATTCATCTCGGATTAGCTAGAGGTGCCTCAATCCCAAGAATCGAATCTAGAGGTTTAAACTCGAATTGTTTTTTGTCCCCTGATAATCAAGGTAGAATTGTAAATGGTGAGATAATTATTGGAGGCCCTTCAGAGATTCCGGTTTCAGTATCACTTGAATCAATTCAACAAGAGAATCTCAAATATTCATTTGAATTTAGTAATGACGCGGGAGGTTTTGTTTGTAATGAAACTCTTTTCCATTCACTATTTGCTTTAGAATCTAAGCAAAGAAAATTACCCTGTATATTTGTTCATTTGCCCTCTGAAGAATTCATGTCTGTCGAAAATCAGATTGAATTTATTTCTCGAATTTCTGCTGTTATAGTTCAACCTAGGCATATAGATGTAGTTGGGGCAATTTTTGAAAAAAATGATAGTTGCTTAGCCAGTAAGCGTAAGGGGCCGAAACATTCTGAAAAATGGGAATTCCCAGGAGGGAAAATTGAGTTGGGTGAAACAGAAGAGTTGGCATTGATTAGAGAATGTAAAGAAGAATTGGATTGGGACATAAATCCCGTTGAAAGAATAATGGTGATAGATCATCGTTATTCTGACTTCACAGTAACTCTTCATTTCTGGAGATGTATGTCTCTAAGTCAAGATCCTCCTGCCACACATAGTCATAGTGAACATCGATGGATTAAGACGTCACTATTGAGTCATTATGATTGGTTAGATGCCGATATTCCGTTAATTGAATATTTACAATCTGGAATAAATAATTAATCATTCCATTCTCTAGAAGTACCATCCATTTCCATTCCATATCCATCGCCTACCGCTCTCGGCACATGTTTACGTCCTTCGTGATCTGTGGCCTTTTCAATCCACGAGATTAAACCAGGTAATTCTAGTAATACTTCAAAGTGTCCTCCTAATGTAGATTCACCTTCTAAGACAAATCCTACTTTACCTACAATAGAGGCTTGTCTCGATAGTCTAAACAATGTGGAATTCTCATTCGAATCCATTGTCATTGCATCCATCCCTGTGTCGAGAATTCTCTGTTCACGAAGTGTTTGAATAAAATATTCAATTGTACCCCCATCCCCATAAATTTCTGACCACACTTCTTTCCGTGGAAATTTTGCATTATCAATTTGATTTTCGGGTTGGAATTCTGGAAACAATCCCTTAATTGATTCAACAATAGCTGTCGGAGATTCATGCGCACCTACTCTGGTTGTGATTCTCACTGCCGGACCTTCCATGGCATTCTGTTTCGATAGGGGCTCATTGGTGTTGCGCTTAGTTCGGAATCAATATAATTGGTTTCAAAATGATTTTTCAATGACAAGATTGACGACTGAAAGGTGAAGTTGGGGTCATGGATGACATCAAGATTTTGACTGTCATTCCCGTGCTTGATGAGTCTCAACACCTCGATAGATGCCTTCTTTCACTCAGAAATCAGACATTTGATTCTAACCGCCACAGAATCTTGGTATTGGATGGAGGATCAAGAGATAATACAGTGGAGATTGCGAAGAAACATGCCATTGAAAGTAATAATGAAGGAGGTCCTTCAATCGAGGTTTTGAACAATCCTGGGAAATATGTTTCTGCTGCTAGGAATATGGGCCTAGAAAGAGCGGAAGATTCCACACACATGTTTGAAATTATTGGGCATACTTGGGTTCCAGAAGACCATCTTGAATTGAGAGTTTCTGATTTACTGGATGCGGAAGAATCTTTGGGTAGACACATTGGTTCTATGGGGACGAAAATCAAACCATCTGAGGAAAGAAAGGGAATGCCCCAATCAATCGAATATGCACTTCATTCTCCATTAGGTGGAAGTGGCCAATTTGCTAATTTCGAAGGTCGAGAGAATGCAAGTTCCCCTGCATTTTGTTTACATCGTATTGAAGCGATTAGATCTATAGGTGGCTGGGACGATCGATGGATTGCAGGTCAAGATCATGATTTAAACCATCGATTAAGAGAAAATGATTGGCCAGTGATGCGCTCTGATGTATCATTTGTATGTATGTCAAAAAGGTCCACTTTGTCAGGTTTGTGGGGTATGGGTCGTAGATACGGATATTGGAGGATGCGTCAATTACGAGTATATCCAAAACGTGCCAGATTACGTGAATTTCTTCCTTGGATAGGCGCGGTATCTATCTCAATTTCCTGTGTTTTGTTTTTTCTTTCATCAGGCAATTCTAGTTTAACAGGTAATTTTAGTATGTTACATGTTTTCTCTGAAGTTTTTTTCTTCGCTCCTATGATTTTATTATCCTTATATCTTGGAGTCTTATTTGTTACATCAATGGCAAAGACTAGTTTATTTCCTAATTTTGGAATATTTCTCTCAATTCTTACATTGCATATTTCATTTAGTTTCGGTCTTCTTACTGGTTTATTGCCCATGAAACCACCCATCAATGAACGAGTCAGGGGCGCGAATAATTCAAACAATGAAGACAGGAATTGAACTCATGGCGGAGAAGAATTCAGGTACTTCGATAGCCTTGCTATTGGCTCCTGCATTGATTTTTCTAGTCTTAGATTTGTTTGGTCCACCTGCCGTTGATTTATTACTCGATGAAAAAATTTGGATTCCTTATGTATACTATGGAACATCTATTGTTTTTGGATATATTTTGTTTCGTCGTTCTAGAATTGTAAAGGATATGGAATGGCATCGTTCTAAGAGTATTCAACGTTTGGAAAAGGTATACAAAGCCGAAGACAAGGGTGTTTGGTTACGTGCTGAAGAAGCAGATAATAGGTTAAGTGCAGCAGCAATTAATCGACCTTTAACCTCTCAAAAAAAGGCGGTTGAACGTCTTTCTGGTTCGATTTCTCAGATTAATCGCGAAGGTGGCCCGACTGAAATTGAATCTAATGAATCCGATGTTGATAATGTGGATTTGTTTCTTGAACGGGAACACGTTGCGAGGAGCAATGCTAGGGTTACAGGAAAGACTGGGCCAGTAGAGTCGGTTCAAGGAGTTACATTAGAAGAGTTAGAAAAAGAAGAATCAGGATTACTCAGAGGGGCAATTCGACGATTATCTGAAGCAAGGGATTCTGCAGCACCCAATAAGGTAAATTCTCAGAATTTATCGGTCACTGCGAAATCCAGAGATCCTCTAAAATCTGAAGAAGATTCAGTCGAACGAATTTTTCTTCGGCCTGGTGAAGATTACGACCCTTCTCCTAGTTCTCTTAGCTCAGTTGCTCCAAGTACTACACAATCGAATGAATTGAATCAGTCTAATATTCGACGATGTGTTGAATGCGGTTCTCCTATGGATTCGAATGAATCATACTGTCCGAAGTGTGGTTCATTCTCTGCGTAGTTGCGGGAACGATTCAAAGGGGGCCATTAATTCCCAAAACTGTCGAGGAGCCAATATGTCAGAGAAGAGGGATTATTACGAGGTTCTTGGAGTATCCAAGAAAGCGTCTAATTCAGAGATTAAGAAGGCATTTCGTTCATTGGCTAGAAAATATCATCCTGATAAGAATCCAGGTGATGAAGAAGCAGAGGCTCTTTTCAAGGAGCTTCAGGAGGCTTATGCCATTCTGTCTAACGAAGAACAGCGGAGAAAGTACGATACATTTGGTCATAATCGTCCAGATGGCAATCCATTTGGATCAGGTTTCCAAGGTGTAAATATTAATTTTGAAGATTTATTTTCTGGCGGCGGTTTCGATTCTGTATTTTCACAAATTTTTGGTGGAGGGGGCTCCCGTAGAAGAGAAAAAAGAGGAAATGATTTGTTGATGCGTCATCATATTTCATTTGATTCTATGTTCAATGGCTCTAAAGAAGAATCAGAGATTGAATCATTGGTGGAATGTTCTGAATGTATGGGTTCTGGAGCGAAATCAAAGGAAGGAGTAACTGTGTGTAGTACATGTGATGGCCATGGAAGAATTACTCAGACACAGCGGATTGGACCCTTTTTGCAGGAGTCTGTTTCTGATTGTCCTAATTGTGGAGGTTCAGGTAGAGTAGTTACTGACCCTTGTTCGCCTTGTAGAGGCGATGGGAGAGTAAAGAAGGAGCGCACAATCAGATTTTCAGTTCCACCAGGTATCTCTGATGGAACTAGGCTTAGAATGCAAGGTCAAGGAGAACCAATCTCAGGAGGAGTTGGTAAGCCAGGGAATCTGTACATCGAAATTAGTGTTGATGAGCATGATTGGTTTGAGCGTTCTGATTCTGATTTACTTATGGCATTTCCAGTTGGGTATCATGACTTACTAAGGGGAAAGAAGTTTGAGATTCCTCATTTAGATGGTTCAAATTTGGTTATTAACGTACCTCCTGGTTCTAAGCCAGGAGATACAATAGATATTCAAGGCAGAGGGATTCCTAGTTCTCGTGGAAGACGCAGAGGGAATGTAACTGTATTATTGAAATTATACGTGCCCGACAATCTTTCTCGAAAAGCGCTTGAATCTTTAGACGAATTAAGTGAATTCATTGATATTTCCAATCATGAAATTGAAGATTCGATTCGAAAAGAAGCTCGTAATCGAAGAAGAGGTTCATAACTATCTTTTCAGTTTACTCTTCTGAATCTCTGAGTGCTTTCGAGGGCATTGCAGCCATTGGAGTTCCACCAACCGTTCCAGTAACCAAAACGTCCAACTTCGTAGAACCTTGAGAATGTTGTACTCTAATGAAATTTAGTTTATTTTCCTCCATATTGTCCAAAACAATTTCATCTTCAAAATGAAGATGACTCGGATGGACCTCTTGGATTTCCACTCTTTCTCCCATTGTTGCAGCAAGCCTTACTCCTGCGTGTTCCCAAGTTACATTTGGGCGCAGTCCAATCAATAATGTTGGAGGCTCCATATCTAGCCTCCAAGCAGCAATCTCTAAATCCTCAGTAAAGTGTCTTACATCTGGTTTTCCCCATTCATGAATTAACGCATCCCATTCAGTATCACCTAGTGCAGAAAGAGCAGAATCGATATCTTCATCCTCTTGTGAATCTAATCCAATTCCACTAAGTCTTTCACGTAAACGCATTAATCGGAGTTTTTCGTGTTTTTCAACACGAATTAAATCCCTATCTTTCCATTGCCAATATGCAATTAGTAAAAGTGGTGAAAGCATGAGGAATCCAATTAAGATATAGAAATGCATGAATTCTGCAGAGCGATCAAAGTATACTGGTTCATCAACTTCTTGTAATTCCAATCTTAAAGAATAGGATGTGGATGACGAATCAGAAGTGCGATTAGGATCTAAATAAATTCGAATAGCATGTAATCCTTCTCCGATGATGTTTAATGTGCTTGCCGAATCGGTGATGTTAGTTAATGGCACAATCTCCATTATGCAACAATCGGTTGATTCAGATGATGGAATCAAATGAACAATTGATCCATTGACATCATTTATGTCAAACAGCCAATAATCAATATCCTCATTATCTGTAAGATGTCCATTATACCAAACACCATCATCCTGAATAGTTGGAAATGCCTCTTTATCTCGTTGAACATTTTCTAAAGAATCTGGAGCATCACCTAAAATTTCTCCATCAGGAAGAGAATCTATGTTGTGTAAAATGCTGTAAATTACTGGATTTGATGAGCGAATATGAATGAGAAGTGTAGCATTCGTTTCTCCGACATTTTCAATGCGAAGAGTGCCTGATGACTGATTTACTTCAGTCATATTCCCATTCTCAACATATCTTAATTGAATGGCATCTGTTGTATCAAAAACGATTACTAATGGTGCTCCAGGTCCAACTTTTAGTAAGTAAAAATCGCCTTCATTATCTAGAGAACCAATGCTGCCATTTATTCTAGTATCTGGCAGAATAATATATGGATTTTCATCCTCGTCTGTCCAGATATTCATCTCAAAACTATACGGGTTTTCATCTTCTCCATCATTAGAATGAATTTTGATGTGTAATCCATCATTTGAAGGAACTTCAATCAACGTTTGAGAGTTTTCAATTGTCTTCAATAGAATTGGAATTTGTCCACTTGTGTCGAGTATGTCTAAAGTTAGCGGATAGCGTGAAGAAATTGGGTAAATTTCTAAGATATCACCTTCATTCCCATCTACGTGTATTACATCAATATCTGTTCCTACTAAATTTCCAGTATTTCTTCCTGTAAAAATTGCTCCAACAACATTTTGATCTCCAGAATGTTCTGGATGGTCAGAAATCTCATGGCCACTTGGGCTAGGTAGAATAGTTCTCAATTCCCATCCACTATTTTGGAATGAATTATCGGAAGAGATTGTAACAGTTCCTGCAGTGATGTTTCTGAGAATTTCGGTAGAAGTTGAAGAAGAGATAGAATCATTTGTTCCATTTGGCCATGTGATTGTAACTTCTACTGGTTCACATTCTTGGTTTGAATGTTGACAACTAATGTCAATCCATGCAATTCCATCATTTGCATCAGAGGCAAACAACAAGGTAGAATCTTCTCCGATAACTTTCGGAATTGGGGCCAATGGAATGATTAGAATCATGAGAATCCAAAACGTCAAAGTCGATTGAAGGCGGATGCCCATAGAGTACCGTCATCCTGACTGGCTTTTAGAATCATTCAAGCGGACTTGTCTTCTCCTAACTAACATGGGTGCCCTAGGCCGAACCATAGTTGGTCGTAACCGGTATGCCAGAATTGTTGGGTTAGGAGACAGAAGGTCGCCTTCTGTTTTTACACCCTGTCTAGTAAAAATAGAGGGCGATCCTGATTTCCCACATTCGATTGCACCGTTTTCATTTCATCGCGATGGTTCTGTTTCTCCAGCAACTTTGAATGTTGAGACTTTAATCGAAGATATGGATATTTCATCTCCGTCTTCAATCATTAGTTGGGAGACTTCCGAAGGTCAACATCTTCCCCCAATATTGAGTGAAGCAGACTCGGGAAAATTAGGAGGTGATGATTCACTTCTGATAGTTTCATGGCAGACATTGCATCATGATTCTAGATTGATAGACGAAAATCTTGCACCTGATATTGTGATTTTAGTGGACTCTCCTCAACTAATTTCTTCAGGTTCTTTATTCCTTGAAGCAGTTCAAACACTTAGAGAACGCTTCCCTGCTGCGTTGCTTTGGACTCCAGGGGTTGCTGGACCTGATAATGCTGCGTTGTTAAGTTGGTTTGGAGTAGATTTGTTTGATTCTGCTAGATCTCGTTCAGCTGCTGCAACAGGATTTCGTCTAACCATGAATGGTCCTCGTCCTATGGATGAGGATGAAAATCCACAAATTTGGATACAAGATTGGGACGATTCACTACGTTTTGTTCGTTCTTCAATCCGTAACGGGAATTTAAGAGAATTAGTAGAAAATCAAGCGTTGAATAGTGCACGAAGTGTCCAACATCTTCGCCGTCATGATTCATTGATGCGGGCAGGCAATCCTCCACTTGCAAGACATGTTCCCGAAGGCCGAAGATTTCGATTTAATTCTAGTTCTTCTCGTAATGATCCACTTGTACATGATTGGAAAAGACGAGTCTCTGAGAGATATACTCCTCCCTCTCATTGCCAATCAGTTCTATTGTTGCTTCCATGTAGTGAAAGGAAACCTTACAGAGAATCTCAAAGTCATAGACGTTTTTCTAGACATATTCCGTTTACATGTGTTGATCAAGTAATGGTTACTTCTCCATTAGGTTTAGTTCCTAGGTCACTTGAGGATTTATGGCCAGCCGCACACTATGATATTCCAGTAACTGGAGATTGGGATTCTGATGAAATTTATACTATACATCAGATGATTCAATCTTTAGTTGACAGATTGGATTATCAAATAATTATCAATCATTCAGGGATTGATTTGTCCCCAATAAATGGTGATTTTGAATTGATTGATACCCGACAAGGGTCAACCGCTGGTTCCTCGGAAGCTTTGGATAGACTCGAATCAACAATTTCTGATGTAGTTAAACGGTTAGAAATTAGAGGGCCAAAAGGGCATCGTCATAGATTGGAGATGTATCGTTCCACATCTCGTTTCTTATTTGGTACAGATTCATGGTTATATGATGTAAAAATAGAAGGCAGACCTCCTAGATGGAGGATTGAGAAAGAAGGCATACAAATCGCTCAATGGCACCCTAGTGCTGGTCGTTTTGCCTTTTCAAAATCTTCTCTGAAAATCTTGTATGACCAAAATGTCCTTCCTAGGATTCATTTGAATCCAGATGTTGAATGGAAAGGCGATATTTTTGTTTCAATTCTTGAATCGTATCCTGATGGAATTCGCGAAGGAGATGATCTTCTTGTGATTCAGAATGGTGATTTGATTGGTTCTGCTAGGGCAGTTGCAGCAGGATGGGAATGGAAAGGTTCTCCTGGAAGAGTGGCAAGGTCTCATCATCGAATTGGGTGATATTTGATTTTTTTAATGTCGGAGCGGTTATAGAGGGGAAGGAAGTCGCAGCGCTGCGAGGAGTGGTATCTGTGGGCCGTATGCATGCACCAGGTCGTGGCCGAAGTGGGTCTAGTAAGCCATTTGTAGACTCTGCTCCTAAGTGGTCAAATACTGATAAATCTGCAATTGAAGAGACAATTGTTGATCTTGCTAAGAAGGGCCATACTACTGCTCAGATTGGATTAATTCTTCGTGACCAATATGCTGTCCCTAATGTCAGATTGGTATTAGGCGAGCGAATCGGACAGATACTTGCTAGGAATGATATATCTCCTGAAATTCCTGAAGATTTGATGAATTTAATGCGTAAAGCTTTGAGAATGTTAGACCATCTTAATTCAAACAGGAAGGACATTCATAACCGGCGTCAACTCGAATTAGTAGAATCTAGAATTCGTAGATTGTCTAGATATCTTAAGGGTACAGGGGCATTAGATTCTGAATGGACTTACAAGCGTGATCAACTACGTCTCGCAGTGAACTGATTAATCGGATAGGTCTTGAACCTCCATGTAGGGCCTACATTCATGGCGCGCCTGATTGACTTGGAACCGTTTTCCAGTTCTTCAGAAGCAATTCGTTCTGCTGCGAAGTATATTTTAGAAAATCCTAGTAAATCCATCTCATTACGTGCCCCTCTTACGATTTCTGGATGCCTATCGTTATCCTTGATTGAATCAGCACTTGTTGATCTAGGCCGACCATACAGTCGCCGTTTCGCACCGTCATCAATAGAAGGTTCAGGTATTCTAATCGATATTCTGGACAAGCATGATGGAGAAACAGAATGGAGTCAATTAGACGAAATTCTTTCTATTCATCCAACGACTGTTCGTGCTTTAGACGGGCATAAAGGAGATGTTAGGCATGGGCGCTTATCCCCTGTTGCTCTTGCTGCATCTTTGATGGAAGAATTATCTCCAGAGGGCGTAAGAAGTAGTCGATTAATTCCTTTTTCAATTGCAGGAAATTGGTTACATGATGCAATGGATCAAACTTATGATCCAGTGTATACATTTATTCGAGATTATTTGCAAAATATTGGAAGAATAATTGTGGTTCCTCTTCCAGAGGTTCCCGATTCATCTGTAGAAATGCTGCCTGAATTAGATCCGTTTTTACTTGAAGGACTTACATTAGGTTGGAAAAAAATGGATTTAGAAGATCAAGCAAAATCGCTTTCTACCTATTTCCTTCCATTACTTTCTCTTGATCGTCCTTCTACTCCAAGAATAGAAGAATTAGGTTGGCATCGTATACTTGCTCCAGATTGGTCGAGGGATCTTGCTTCACAACTTCACGACCTTTCGGTTGAATGGAGTCAAGAAGATGAGGTTCGTTTGTTTGCCAGTAGGACGATAGATGGCTTAGTCAGATTAGGACGAATCCAGTAATTATTCGATAAGGAGTGTTCTTCCACACCCACCGCATGGTAGTCGCAGCGGACGTTCATCGGATGAAATTGGATTAGTTTGTTTACAAACTGGGCAATCAATAACTGGTATTTTTTTATCAGGAATATCTCCGATTCCATTTATTCTATGACTTGGTGAAATGAAGATAATGATTAATGAGAGAACAAAAGTACCTGCCCCTGCTCCTAATACTAGATCCATTCTAATGCCCATTATGTATAACACCAGTAATATGGATCCAGAGAGAATCAGCCAAAATATCGATGGTGATCTTGTCTTATTTCTAGTGCCTCTTACAGAAACTGTAGTGCTCACAATAAGTATTGCTAATAAGAGAAATAATCCAGTTAGAGGTCCGTCAATAAATGATGTTGCAGGAGTGATTGTGACTCTAAAATCGTCGATTCTTTCGTCTGAAGAGAATGAGACGCGAACATTCTCGGCAATTCCAAT
Source organism: Methanobacteriota archaeon (assembly GCA_002708695.1). Lineage (GTDB taxonomy): Archaea > Thermoplasmatota > Poseidoniia > Poseidoniales > Thalassarchaeaceae > MGIIb-N2. The sequence goes on from PAOZ01000023.1 coordinate 19,187, forward strand.
TCTAAGGTGGTCCGAATCAATGTCTTCAGCGAATACATTTGAAATTCCTTGAAGAGGATTTGTCGAAAGTGTTGCATCTAAACTCACTTTTGTCCAAAATGTTTGGGATTGTGAGCGGACAAATGATTCAATGAAAACAAAAGAACCTGAATCTAGAACCGTACTGGAGCGAATAGTGATTGTAATTGGTTCAGGTCCGAAGGAATTTTGCCCATTCATATCTATGTCAATATCAAGGGCTCCTTCTAGGTCAAATGGTTCACCTCCTAGAATTGATTTCGATTCTAATGCAAGCGCTCTATCAATGAAATCGGCTAAATCCCTCGAACTTCCTGTGAGATAATTTTCAAGGATATCTAGTTCCGAATCATCTACAACGCGGTTGTTTAATCCATCGGCACCAACGATTTCCCCTGAATCTCCTAGTTCTCTCCACCATGACGTTGAATCAAGACTTTCATTACCGATGTTATCCAAACCCCATCGAATCCATGTGGCTACTGCACCTTCTATCTCCATCTTACTGGTTCTTTCAAGTCGATTATCTACTTGATTAACGTCGATGTCGAGGTGTAAATTGGTACCTCCTGTTCTTACAGGTTCGTTTGATGGGTACCAACCATCACCATCACTCGAGCTACCATCTAATGTTAATTCATGGCTTAATTCGGCTTGAATCATTACTCCTTCTTGAGGCCTAAGTGTCAAATTGAATGGATAACTTCCTGATTCGGCATCAGATGGAGTTGTCCATATGTAGACTACTTCTACACCCGTAGAAGTAGTGCTAACATAGGGATCTCCTCCGATTTCATTTCCGAGAACTTTAGCAGTCAACGTTTCTGCA
>PAOZ01000024.1 GCA_002708695.1 Methanobacteriota archaeon
CCATCATAGGAGGGCCTGCTGGTGGACCACCCATCGGTGGACCTGCTGGAGGACCGCCCATCATAGGAGGGCCTGCTGGAGGAACGCCCATCACAGGGCCTGCTGGAGGACCGCCCATCATAGGAGGGCCTGCTGGTGGACCACCCATCGGTGGACCTGCTGGTGGACCACCCATCGGTGGACCTGCTGGAGGACCGCCCATCGGAGGGCTAGGGGGTACTTCCATTGAAGGGGCTGGAATTTCTTCCACAGGTGAAAGAATAGGAGATGGCTCCATTGGAGGATTGGGAACTGGAACTTCTTCAGATACTTCAGAAACTGCAACTTCAAATGCAGAATCAATAGAAGGAGACTCGGGTTCAACTGGAATAGATGCTAGTTCTTCCCGAGCCTCTTCCATGTCTGCTAATGTCTGTGCAAATGCATCTTCTATGGACAAGGCAATGGTGTCATCCCCGTCCGACATGAGACTTCGGAAGATTCACTTCGTCTTCAATCCAACCCTTGAATTCTATTCTTCTTCAGAGAGAGAATCTGTAGGTGGCTGAAGATCCAATAGGAAACTAACAACTGTGAACACAATTCCAAGACATAGCACGAATTCCCATGCAGCGGCTATTTCTAAGGCCGGATATTGACGAGATGTACAAAATTCCATCATATCACTAGGAGATTGATTCCACGCATCCCAATCAAAATCCTCAGTCCAAACTGATGCCTGATTCTTTAGCATCTGCCATAATCCTACAATAGCAGCTACAGCAGGTATTCCTCGTGCAAGAAGAATCTTGCGAAGGAGAGGTGTTCCCCAATGAATTCTAGCCGTTATTATGCATGCCAATACACACCACACAATTCCCAATCTAAAGATGGTAATTGCATATGTTCCATGCAGATACCCATTAACATCCCAAGGTGTTTGACCAACCATGAAGGTAGAATAAGCAGCAACCATTCCAGGTAATAATGCTGCATGGTTCAAAAAATGCCATGGGTAATCGGCTTCTTTTTCCATTAATTTCTCACGATTAAATAACTGAATTTCAATCATCATCCATACCACCGTTACGGTAGTAAGAAACGTACCCAAAGAAAACAATGTATCTCCTGGTTCAAATAAATCAAAATCGGAAATATAAGGCATAAATGGTTTGCAACCAGCAGCTACCCAAGCAAGATAACATAGAACCATCCAACCCAAGGTAATTCCTGTAAACAACAGAATTGACATTCGACGGCGTTGCCAATCCTCCATATTTGATTTCTAATAACAATACAATATGATTTTCTCGGTCCAATGGGTGGAATGAAGCGAGGCTTGATGTTGTAGGTCTTGGTGAGGACAGATATGGAACGGCGAATTGGCATTATCGTCAATCCCGATGCAGGTCTTGGAGGGCGACTTGCTCTCAAAGGTTCAGATGGAATGGCTGAAATAGCACGATCAAAGGGTGCTACAGATCGTGCAGGTCCTAGAATGAATGAAGCATTTGAACATCTAATTTCAATTATCGAATTATCTTCAATTTCTTGGGAGAATGTTCATTGGTTCTTACCTGAAGGAAGAATGGGTGATTCTTGGGTTCCAGAAAAAATGCGCAAGTATGGCAAATGGACGAATATATTTGATACGCCGGAAACTACTACTGCTGAAGAAACAATCAACGTAATACACTCTCTAATTGAAGAAAATGTAGAGATTATTCTCTATGCAGGTGGAGATGGAACTACTCGTGATATTATTGGTGCATTGGAGAATATCGATTCTGCATCCACACCTATTCTTGGAATTCCTGCGGGAGTGAAAATGCACAGTGGAAGTTTTGGGGCTTCCCCTCGATCTGCTGCTGAAGCATTCGCAGCTTGGTTTTCAGGTGACTTGTTAATTGCTCAAACTGAGGTAATGGACCTTGATGAAACACTGTATAGAGAAGGTGAATGGGTTGTCAAAATGTATGCTGAAGCAATGAGTCCGGGAAGTCCTAGATGGATGCAGGGGTCTAAACAACGTATTGAACGAGTTTCAGAAGTTGAAATCCTAGAATCTCTAGGTGACCATCTTCGTGAAACAATAGAAGATGATCCTGAATTACTAGTTATTTGGGGAAGTGGAGGAACATTACGAACATTGGGTGAATCAATCGGCTTTACAATTACAGTTTTGGGAATTGATGTTACCCTTGGAAATGAAAATATTGGGACAGATCTTGATGAGACTCAACTAATCAATACAATCAATGAACATAAAGCTCGATTCAATGATAATGCTAGAATCTTAACGCTTCTTTCCCCAATGGGAGGGCAAGGCTTTCTAATTGGCAGAGGTAACCTTCAGTTATCTCCTACAGTTATCCGTTCAATTGGAATTGACAATATTCTAGCAATAGTAACTCCTGCTAAATTGGCAACACTGAATACACTTAGAATAGATACGGGAGACATTAATCTGGATCAACAATTTCAAGAAAAGAAATACATGAAAGCATTGCAAGGATATCGGACCACCAGATTAATTCGAATTTCTGCAGAATGATTGTTCGCACAATATTCAACATGTCATAGTCACTGTGTAGCACCATGGACATGCGCCGAACGTCACTTACCCTCGTCCTGCTGATGATTTTTTCAACCACATTGGCAATGATAGAAACTAACCATTTCTCACCATTAATCTCTGAAAGTTCAGACACTTCTGCCAGAGGAGGGGCAACTGCTTGGCTTCAAGATCGTGCAGATACTTTAGGAAACGCAGGTTCTCATTCCAGTATCGAACAAGCTCCAGATGGAACATTATGGATAGCACATACCAAAGATAGTGATCTATGGGTAACCAACGATGCCTCAGGATATTGGACTAGCGAACAAATCTATTCTTTCGGCTCAACTGGCCGATTAGCAAATCTACAAATCGACCCCTCTGGAAATCCTAGAGTTGCTCATTTCGACGCGTCAGAACACATCATTAGAATTTCAAGATTCGATGGGACTTCATGGACTACATCGACTGTTGCACCGGGCGAAGATACTGGAAATGAAGGGCCATATGATGGCAACGAAGGGCGAATTGGATTCCTAATTGATGCAAATGGAGGAGAACACTTCACATATCTAACTGGAGGAGATGATTTGGCTTATTCTTCATTCACTAATAACCAATGGAATACAGAAATTATTGACTCAGGGAGAGGAGAAGCAGAAGAGTATTCAGGAAATTCAAAAATTGGTAGATGGAGCGATATTGTAATCGATACTGAAGGAACAATACGTGTAGTATACAGTGGATATCAAATCCAAGCATCATACAGTCCAATAGATGGGAGTATTGAGAGCGCATGGTACAAGGAATTCATTCGATTTGCTACTCCATCACCACAAGGTTGGGTTATACTTGATGTAGTGTCTAATGCAACAGGAGATTCTACCGAATATCATTGGCTAGATGCGGAATTTTCCGATGGAAAAATGTACATTGCTTACCAGAATTATTCCGGTGGATGGTTTGGAGGAACTGAAAGCGTTTGGATGGCAACAGGACAAACAACCGCTATTTGGGATATAGAACGAATACATAACGGAAATTCAGATGGAGATTATATCCGACTAATGTTTGATTCTAGCAACAATAAGAAGATTGCATGGTACAATAATGCAGATGACGATGCTATTTTAATGCGCGAAGAAGGAGATGCGTACGAAGTAATTACAATCTCAGAATCTGGAAACGTAGGAAGTTACATCGATATGGTTCTAGATGCAAATGATGAAGAAATATTTTCATTTTATGATGCTACTGAACAAGATTTGATTGTTGCAGTACCTGGTCAAGATGAAGATGGAGATGGAGTTGTTGATAGTATTGACAAATGTCTAGGTTCTTCCCCTACCAAACAAATTGATAATCATGGATGTGAATGGACACAAGGAGAATTAATTACTCAAACAGATGATTTTGCTTACCTAGAATCTGCTACTACTTCTGATGGCACTCATCAAATGGTTTTGTTTGAAGGATATGAAAAGGGTACTGGATCATGTGATCTTGAACCTGGAACCAATAATAATGATTCAAACGATTGCAATCTTGTTCACTTTTCTTTTGATGGCACATCGAGTCAAAGAACTGTAATCGATGAAGAAGCAGAAAGTGGGAGATATGCAGATATTGTAGCTCTGCAAGATGATTCATTGGCTGTATCATATATGCAAATACTTGAACGAAGAAATTTCAATACTGTTACCTCTTCTGCTGCTAAGGTAGCAATCAAATCCAGTGGAAGTTCTTCATGGACAACTACCACATTAGAAACTGGTAATTCCACTGGCTGGTATACAGATATTGCAGCATCTGAAAATGGAACCATAGGAATGGTTTGGGTAGATCGAGAGGCGTCCAATGTTCGCTTTGCAATGCATGATGGTTCTCAATGGAGTAATCCAGAAACTATTGCTGTCAATTCTACGTACCCACGAATTGGATTCATAGGAGATAATCCAATCATATTCTACAGAGATATAGATACACGTTCTGTTGAAGTTGCAACAATGAATGGAAGTAATTGGGATTCAACTACAGTTATCAGCCAATATATTGGATATTATCGACCGGATATTGCAACTGGTTCTGATGGAACATTATGGTATGTTGTGCAAAGAGGAACTGATGGCAGTGGAGATACAGATTGTAATTCAATTCACGAATGTACCGTATTGCTGATAAATTACGATTCAAATGGACTGGGGTCGATTTCTGATTTAGGTCTTTCAGACACCACATCAGGAATTTATCCTTCAGTAACTGTCGATAAAGCAAATCGCCCACATATTGCTTGGTATAATCCAGATGATGGTGGAGTTATTGTTGCCGCTCAAACACCAAACGGGTGGGAACAAACTGCAATCAGTCATGAAAGAAATGCAGGAAATTATGTTGAAATCATTACAGATGAAAATGGATGGGAGACTGTTTTCTCATTTGATAGAGAAGACAATGGAACTGTTGTTCACCTTACTAGAGAGCCAACTGAACAAGATCATGATCTTGTTGCAGATGAAAATGATAATTGTCCAAATACACCATTTGGGGAAACTGCCGATATTTACGGATGTTCAGAATCTCAAAGAGATGGGGATAACGATGGAATCTTAGATATTAACGATCAATGCCCCTATACAAATTCAAACGAAGCCTCAGATGTGGATGCAAATGGATGTGGGGCAAGTCAGAGAGATACTGATGGAGATGGAGTAGTAGATTTAATCGATCAATGTCCTGGAACTCCAGTAAATACTGTTGTAGATAATCAAGGATGTGACGAGTCCAAGAGAGATTCTGACAATGATGGAGTCAATGACCTCAGTGACCTATGTCCCAATACACCATACTACGATATCGACAAAGTAGATTCTGATGGATGTGCTCCTGCTGAGAAAGATACTGATGGAGATGGAGCATTCGATGATTTTGATCGCTTCCCCGAAGACCCGACCCAAATGTATGATTCGGATAATGATGGATTTGGAGATAATGAATCTGGAAATAATGCAGATGATTGCCCATTCGAATATGGAACTTCTACAGGAGAAAAATTGGGATGCCCAGATATGGATGGAGATGGAATCGTAGATGATTTAGATGATGATAAGGACGGTGATGGAACTGCAAATATTGATGATGTATTCCCAGATGATAGTTCCGAATGGGCTGATACTGACCTTGATGGGTTTGGAAATAATATTGACCCTGATGATGATGATGATGGTAAAGCAGATCAAGATGAAATAGACTGTGGAAGTGATCCTCTAGACTCTGAATCTTTACCTGCTGACGAAGATGGAGATGGAATTTGTGACCTTTTAGATACCAATGAAGAGGATACAAACCAAGGCAATACACAAACTACAGAAGAAACTAGTGGAGGATTCCCAGTTGTTATTGTAGGAGTTGTTGTTATTCTGATTCTAATATTGGGAGGAGTTGGTGCTTTCTTATTCACTCGAGGTGGTAATGAAACAATTACTGGAGCTACCATGGCAGCAGCAGAATCTACAGCATCCAATTCTCAGCAGGGTGAAATGATTCCTACAAATCGCCCATGTGGAAAATGTGGGGCCCCTGGAATTGTATTCATCCCAGCATATCAACGACATTATTGTCGAGTATGTTCGCAATACGAATAATCAGATTTCTCTTCCAAGAGATGCCTTAATCAAACCATGAAATGGAGGGCTAGGTCTATTGGGCCTGCTCTTGAATTCTGGATGATATTGAGTTGCAAAGAAATATGGATGGTCAGCCATCTCAATAATTTCCATTCGTTCCCCTTCTGTATCTTTACCCACAAATCGCAAACCTGCAGATTCTAGATCATTTACCATTTCTGGATTTACTTCGTATCGATGACGATGCCGTTCGTGAATTTCCATTATGCCATTATACAATCTATATGCTGCGCAATCTGTAGTTTGCAAATTTGTCTGACGGCTTCCTAAACGCATCGTTCCACCCATATGTGTCCTACTTCCCTCTGGCATGAAAATTACAGTTGGATGAGGTGTATCTTCATCAAACTCGGTACTATTTGCTCCAGTTAATCCAAGAACATTTCTTGCAAATTCGATTGTAGCCACTTGCAAACCTAAACACACTCCAAGATAGGGTCTTTTATTCTCTCTTGCATATTGAGCAGCAAGTATTTTTCCTTCTATTCCACGGTCTCCAAATCCTCCTGGAACAAGTATTCCATCTGCATTTTTGACTAAATCCCAAGAATCTGAATAGGATTCTTTGCCTTCATTTGATGATTCTAAATCAGATGCTTCAACCCAATCAATATGCAAATTAACTCCTTCAGCAAGTGCAGAATGATTCAATGCTTTGATTACACTAAGATATGAATCTGAAAGACCAGTATATTTTCCTACCATTGCAATATGGACATCTCCACTTAATTCATCCATTCTTTGTGCTAAATCAGCCCATTCTTCCAACAATGGGCGCTCTGATGAAATTTCAAGGTTAAGTCGCTGGCAAATCCCGTTAGTAGCACCTTGCTCTTCTAGCATCATGGGTACACGATATATGTTTGAAACATCATGAGCACTGAAAACCGAAGACTCAGACACATGACAAAAGAGAGATAATTTTGACTTGACTTCGGGCAAAATCGGCTCCGATGATCTACAAACTAAGAAATCCGGTTGAATACCTGATGCCATTAAGCCCTTTACAGAATGTTGCGTTGGTTTTGTTTTCTGTTCACCAACTACACCAATTACTGGAACTAAGCTGACATGTAAGAAACAAATGTTCTCACGTCCAACACGGAATTGAAATTGGCGTAAAGCTTCAACAAATGGTGCTGATTCAATATCTCCTACTGTACCACCTAATTCAATTACACAAATATCAGGAGTTTCGTCACTTCCATCTGATGGAGTGTGAGCAATCCGTTCAATTCTATCTTGAATTTCATTTGTTATATGAGGGACAACTTGAACAGTTTTACCCAAATAATCTCCCTTTCTTTCTCTCTCAATTACTGACGAGTACACCTTACCAGTAGTCAGATTATTATCTCGATTTAATGTAATATCGAGGAATCTTTCATAATTCCCCAAATCAAGATCTACTTCGCCGCCATCATCTAAAACAAACACTTCGCCATGTTCAAAAGGGCTCATGGTTCCAGCATCTGAATTCAAGTAAGGATCTATCTTTATCGCAGTTACACGATATCCGAGTGATTTCATCAATACTCCAATGCTACTCGCAGTAACTCCCTTACCAATTCCACTGAGAACGCCCCCCGAGACCACGATGTACTTCATGCAATCAACGGGGTTTTCAGCCGTCCGCGTTGGCCTATGAACGTTGTCAGAATATTGGGCTAAAATTCTCTTAACTATTTCATTAATCATCAAGTATCTAGTCGGATGTCTATAGGCATGGACCGGCCAAGTGGACGAGTCCTAGTGACTGGAGCCCAAGGTCAAATTGGCACTGAATTGGTAGAAGCATTACAACAAAAACATGGACATGATAACGTAATTGCCACAGACATTAGAGACGATAAGGGATGCCAAATTCTTGATGTAATGGATAAAGAAGGAATTGAAAAATTGGTTTTGGAACAAGATATCACTGAAATCTACCATTTAGCAGCATTATTATCAGCTACTGGAGAAAAAAATCCAGAATTATGTTGGGATATCAATGTAGTAGGATTAGAAAATGTAATTTCTGCGGCAAAGAAAAACAATGCACGATTATTTTCTCCATCTTCGATTGCCGTATTTGGCCCAGATTGTCCAAAAATTGCCCCACAAATAACTCCTCTAAACCCAACCACAGTTTATGGAAAAACAAAGGTAGTGGGAGAACAATTAGCAATGTCATCAGGTATTGATATGCGAGGAATTCGATACCCTGGTCTTATTTCTTACAAAGCACCAGCTGGAGGAGGAACAACAGATTATGCTGTAGAAATTTTCCATGCGGCATTAAAGAATGGACATTACGATTGTTTCGTTCGTGAAGATACTAAATTACCAATGATGTACATGGACGACGCTATTCGAGCAACACTAGAATTAATGGAGATTCCATTAGAAAAATTGAGTGGAGCAAGAGGTGGTTACAACATTTCAGGATGCTCTTTTTCGGCTGAAGAATTAGTCAAAAGTATTCAACGACATCTTCCTAATTTTACTTGTACATTCAAACCAGATATTAGACAAACATATGCAGATTCTTGGCCTGATGAAATTGAAGATGATGTGGCGTTTAAGGAATGGGGTTGGAAAGCAGGCTTCGATTTAGACAAGATTGTTGATGAAATGATTATCAATTTACAAAATTAATCTTCATCTTGATTTAATTCCGATTGCCAATCAGGTGTTTGAGGATCTTGTTTGGCCCACAATATATCTCCAATTCGAAGAACTGAAATTGCAGATTCTGTTGCTCCAATCAATGCTTGACGAGTAGTACGCACTGGTTCCAAAATGCCTCGTTCATACATATCATGGATTTTTCTATCCGTTACATCAAGGCCCAACCAATCATTATCATTGGATGCTTGGGCTGCTGTAATCTCTAGAATCCTGTCCAAGCCATCTAATCCAGCATTTACTGCTAATGCACGAGGTATACATTCCATTGCTGCCGCATAAGCTTCTATTGCCAGTTGTTCACGACCAGGGACTGTAGTTGCAAATTCTCTCAATCTTCGAGCAAGAGCTATCTGAATTGCTCCACCACCAGGTAGAATGGATGAATCCTGAACAAGTCCGCAAGCAACCCCAATTGCGTCATCAAATGATCGCTTTGCTTCTTGAAGAATTGATTCTGTAGACCCTCTAATAATCACGGTTTGTCCAGACCCTACTGAACCATGAATACGAACGTGATCAATAGATTCCCATCGTTCTTCTTTTACTGATTCAAAATTACCTAAAACATCCGAATTTATTCCACGCGTATCGCGAATAATATTGGCTCCACAAGCTCTTGCAATTAGTTCTAAATCATCCCTCTCAACCCTTCGATAAGTCACTATTCCAGCATTACGAAGCATAGAAATTGCATCATCATTTACTCCATCTCTTACAATTAACAAATTAGTTCCTACATCTGCAATTGTTTGCACTCTTTCTTGTAATTCTTTTTTCTGGCGTTCAATAAAACGTGATAACATTCCTGGTTCAGTAATACGAATTGAGGCATCTAAAGACAATTCTTTCGAATCTAAACCTCCATCTAAAATCAGTACTTTTCCTGTCGATAACTTTTCTGGAGTTCGGGGGTCTAGACGCGTCTTCCGCATTACAATACCATCGATTCTTTCAGAATCTGAAATACGGCCTCCTCGAATAGTAACTCTCTTGATATCATTAGGATCTATGGATTCGCTGTTGGAACGTGTAAATGCAATTTTAGCAGCATCTACTGCTAATTGAGAATGAGAAATACGGGTGTCTTCACTTACCTTTCCAGACAAACTAGTTTCTACCACTCTAATTAAGTCTTCATCCTTAGATGTTTTAGAGATTAAATCGATTTCAGATAAAGCATGATCTAATGACATTCTATACCCTTTAGCTAGAACGGATGGATGTATACCTCGATCTATCCAATCTAAGGCATTCAACAATAATTCTGCAGTCAAAACAATTGCACTGGTAGTCCCGTCATGCGCTTCTATATCTTGCATAGTAGATGTAGAAATGAGCATTCTTGCAGTAGGATGCTCAATCTTAGCGGCTTCCAAAACAGTAACTCCATCATTTGTAACTTGGACATCACCTACATCGGAAATCAACATTTTATCCAAACCTAGAGGGCCCAATGTAGATCTTACAGCATCAGCAAGTGCAAGTGCTGCTTTCACATTATTTCGAAATGCAGTATTTCCTTGCTCTCGCTCAGTATCCTGAAGGATTCTCTCATGCTCCCTACTAGCCATGGATGGACAAGCGACCGGGATGGACCACTTGAACCCAATGTGTAGACTTAATTTGAGAAATCTAGGATTTCACGAATATTGATATATGGTGAGTAGAATCGGACATTACAACCCGAGGTTGTATAGTGGTGATATTTTGAGCGAAGATTGGGAAGATGGCTTAATCGATCAACTACTTTCTATGTTCAATCAACTTGGAATGGAAATGTCTCGAGAGCAATTAATGGGGCTAATTAATCAAATTCGAGGGCAATTCGAAGGAATGGGAATTGACATGGAAAAATTAGATTCTGGAGATATCTCAATTGATGCACAAGCAAATATGGAAGCTTTAGCAAAAGCAATTGGTTCAATGATGACTAGTGGAGGAGAAATTGGAGATCTTTTAGGAACAATGGGATTCAAAGTAGATGTTCAACCAAAGACAGTGACAGTGGATGCTCCCGTACAAAATGAAACTCAAGACCCAAGTGTACATCCTGGAGGCGAGTTAGATGCTGATGTACATATCTTGAATTCAACAATGCATATTACCCTTGATTTGACTCATTCAAATGTAGAAAATGAAAATCTAGATTTGACTTTAACAGATGGGGGAACTATCTTACAAATTATCAAAGAAAATCAGTTACGGCCATTTCGTAAACTGGAATTAGAACGGATTGCCAAAGAGGTGATTTCGTGGAATTTGAATAATGGAATTCTGGATATCGAATTAAGTATTGAAGGAAATAATGGAAATATCGAAATTGAATAATGGAGGAATTGGAATGAGTGGACCAGTAATTGGAATAGACCTAGGAACGACAAATAGTTGTGTGGCTACATTAGAAGGCGGACAACCAGTAGTGATTGCAAATTCAGAAGGAGCGAGGACCACACCCAGCGTTGTCGCCTTTACTAAAGAAAATGAAAGATTAGTGGGTGTTACCGCAAAAAGGCAAGCAGTAACAAATTCAGAAAGAACCATACTCTCTGTAAAGAGAGAAATGGGTACCGATTGGTCTCAAAAAATAGATGATGAGACATATACTCCTCAAGAAATTTCAGCGTTTATTCTTCAAAAATTGAAGGCTGATGCAGAAGATTATCTTGGAAGAGAAGTCAAGCAAGCAGTAATCACATGTCCAGCATATTTCAGTGATGCTCAAAGAAAGGCTACGAAAGATGCGGGTAGAATCGCTGGACTAGATGTTCTAAGAATCATCAACGAGCCTACTGCTGCTGCTCTTGCATATGGAGTTGACAAAGATGATGATCAAACTATTTTGGTTTACGACTTAGGAGGAGGAACATTCGATGTGTCTGTTCTTGAAATTTACCAAGTTGATGATCAACCTCAAATCGAAGTCAAAGCAACATCGGGAGATAATCGCCTCGGAGGAGATGATTTCGATCATAAAATCGTCGACTATCTGGTTTCTGAATTTAAGAAAAATACTGGGATAGATTTGGAAAAAGACCTGCAAGCAATGAGCAGAATTAGAGAGGCTGCTGAAAAAGCAAAAATCGAATTGTCTCAAACTCAATCTGCAAATGTAAATCTACCATTCATCACAATGAAAGACGGCCAACCAGAACATCTTGATATTTCTATTACTAGAGCAAAATTCGAAGATTTAGTTTCTGATTTAATTAAACGAACAATGAAGCCAACGAGGCAGGCAATGAAGGATGCAGGATTAAACAAAGGAGAAGTTGACAAAGTAATTCTTGTTGGTGGATCAACAAGAATTCCTGCTGTTCAAGCTGCTATTGAAAACGAAGTTGGTAAAGCCCCATTCAAAGGAATAAATCCTGATGAAGCTGTTGCAGTTGGTGCTGCTCTTCAAGCGGGAATCATTGTTGGAGACGAGGGAGTAACCGATGTTTTACTTCTTGATGTTACTCCATTAACTCTAGGAATTGAAACATTAGGCGGAGTTACTACAACTATGATTGAGAGGAATACCACTATTCCAAGTAAACGATCAGAAGTATTCAGTACAGCAGCAGATAACCAACCTGCTGTGGAAATACATGTGCTTCAAGGTGAAAGAGAGTTCGCTAAAGACAATATTACCCTCGGAATGTTCCATCTCACAGGGATTCCTGCTGCAAGAAGAGGTATCCCCCAAATCGAAGTTACTTTCGACATCGATGCAAATGGAATTGTAAATGTCAGTGCAAAGGATTTGGGGACGGGTAAGGAACAATCGATTAAAATTGAAAGTCAAACAAGCCTTAGTGAAGAAGAAATTCAAAAGAAAATATCTGAAGCAGAAGAATTTGCTGAAGACGATAAACGTCGAAAAGCTAGAGTAGAGTTGAGAAATCAAGCAGACAGTATTGTTTACCAGACACGTAGAACCATTGAGGAATCTGAAGATAAGTTGTCAGAAGATGATTCCGCTCCAGTACTAGCGAAGGTAGACGAATTGGAGGCTTTGATTCGCACTGATGATGCTCCAATTCCTGACGACGATCTCGATGAAGCAGCAATTCAATCTAAAGTGAAAGAATTGGAAGAAGCAATGCATTCAATTTCCGCTAAATTATACGAGGCAGCAGCAGCAGCCATGGAAACTGAAACTCAGGCAGACGATGAGCCACAAGATGATGTTGTTGATGCAAATTTCGAAGTCGTAGAAGATGAGGATTAATTGAATGCGTAGTGTTGTTGAAATTGTCCCCACTCAGACGGTTAGAGAAGGTGGAGGATTCAAAGTTCGTCGACCATATAGTATGAATAGAGTATTGAGTCCTTTCTTGCTAATAGATGAAATGGGTCCAGTAAATTATGGACCAGGAGAAGCTGTGGGAGCTCCTTGGCATCCACATCGTGGATTCGAAACTGTCACTTACCTTCTAGAAGGAAGAATGAGGCACGAAGATAGTGCAGGCAATAGTGGAGAGTTGAATCCAGGGGACGTTCAATGGATGACTGCTGGTCGAGGAATAATACACTCTGAAGAACCGCATGAAGATTTTCAAAAAAGTGGAGGGGTTATGCATGGTTTCCAGATTTGGGTTAATTTACCATCAAAACACAAAATGATGTCACCTCGTTATCAAGAAATTACTGCGAATGATTCACCTACAGTTGAAAAAAATGGAGTTTGGGCTCGTATAATCGCGGGCGAATGCATGGGAGTTTCATCATCAATAGATACTGTAATCCCAATCACACTAATCCATGTTAAGATGGAAGAAGGTACACAACTTTATCAAAAATTAAAATCTAACTTGAATTCAATGATCTATGTTTTTTCTGGAAATGTTACTATCCCCAGAGAAACAACGGTAAAGACTCACCCTCAAATCTTAGGATTGGGAGTGAAACAACAGATTAGTGATGGTGAATTAGCACTCTTATCAGAAGGCGAGGAAATTATCATTCAATCAAATGCTTTCTCTGAATTCCTAATTTTAGCAGGGCCTGAGTTAAATGAACCAATCGCTCGTCATGGCCCTTTCGTAATGAATACTAGAGAAGAAATTCAACAGGCATTTTTCGATTATCAAAATGGATTATTTTAGTTCACTTGAATTTTCAATTAATCAAGAATTCGTAATCAATGTATGGAGTGTTCGCACATGTATTCCTGTTGCACCATGACCAACCATAGCATTCGTGGAGGCTCCCCATGCGGTTCCTGCTATGTCTAAATGGGCCCATGGGATTTGTTCGCTGTCCTCATCAAAATTGCGATTTGGAACGAATTGTTTGAGGAAAGCTGCTGCAGTATTAGCGCCACCCCAACGACTCTTTCCTAGATTTCTAACATCTGCAATCTTAGATCCCGTCATTTCTTTCTCAAATGCGGGCAATAAGGGCATTTTCCAAGCAATTTCATCTTCTTGGTTTCCAGCCTGATGCACCTTCTCTAACAATTCTGAATCATTAGACCAAAGTCCAGATGCTTCATGGCCCAGAGAAACCACAACTGCGCCAGTCAATGTAGCCAAATCAATGATGTATGAAGGATCAAATTCACCAGACTTCCATAATCCATCTGCCAAAACATTTCTTCCTTCAGCATCAGTATTCAATACCTCAATAGTCTTTCCAGAATAGGTTGGAATTACATCTCCTGGCCTATATGCTTCTGCACTAGGCATGTTTTCGGCTAAACATGCTATTCCACGAACTCGACCTTTGTGGCCAGTAGCATACAATGCATGCATCAAACCAAAAACGGTAGCTGCTCCATGCATATCATACTTCATTTCATCCATCGATGCACCTGGTTTCAAAGAAATCCCTCCAGTATCAAATGTTATTCCTTTTCCAACAATACATGGTGATCTATCTTTTGAATTCGCATTTGGATTCAACGTAAACAAGACCATGCATGGTTTCCTTGAACTTCCTTTTCCAACATTAATGAGTCCATACATTCCTTTTTTCTGTAAATCATCCCAATCCTATACCTCCACAATCACATTTGGTTTGTCTTTTGCCCATTCTTTTGCTTTCTCAGCATACGACATTGGATAGAGATAATTTGGAGGTTCATTAGCTAAATCTCTAGCAAGATGAACTCCTTCTACGCGACCAACAATTCGAGTAATTCCTGCATCTAATTCTTTCAAATATCGGTGTGATGCTTGAATATCTAAAGACCATCCTCCTTGTTCTTCTCTTTCTTTCTTATCCTTTGATCTATACTTGTCAAATGCATAATCTCTCAGCATCATTCCTTCAATAAACCAAAGCATAGAATCTAAATTCCAACCAGTTGTAAATCGAACTGTTAAATTTGTACCATCCTTCTTTGACAAAGATGACAATGTCTTAGCACCAGCATCTCTGGCTACTTTGTTTGAACATTTTTCTAAGTCTCCCATTCCAACTAGAACAACTCTACATTTTTCTCCCCACACAGATAATTTGCTACCTGCTTTGCCATCAAATCTAGATTTAAAGGCGGACTTTGTATTAATGACAGAAGAACGAGCAAGACCATTCAAAGCACTATTTGCAGGCTTATTCTTACCCTCCCATAATGGTAAAACAAGTACATCTCCTGCCACCTCTCGCTCGCTAACCTTCCAATCCATGAGACTAATGGTTACAGAGTAGGCTTACAAACCATCCCTTTGACTATCATAACGCCTACGATGTGCTGCTAGAACAAATCCAATAATTACCAAAAATACAGAAGGCCCTGGAAGAAGACCTTTTGATTCTGAATCAATAAAAGAAACGTATGTGGAATTTATTGGTTCACTGACCCACTTAGACGAATCAATCACTCTCTTCTGGTAATAAAGAGCAAATCCTCCATCTTGTATCAAAGTAAGATTAGATGCATCAAAGGTAACCGTAGATGAATTTGTAGCATTGACTGAGAATTGACTATCTGATTCCCATAGAACTTCTCCTATGTCATCATTTACGTATTGTAAAGTGGCATTTAATGTGGTAGCACGACCAAGATTATCTACGGAAAGTGTCAAACTCTCGCCAAGGGTTACATCAAGAGATGTTACAGAAAGTCTTGCTCGCCAATACCATACATTATCAATGAGATAACGCATCACATCCAATTCTTCTCTAAGTCGTTCGTTAACATCCTCAAATGTAAATAGTAAAAATTGATCATCGTCTGTTTCAAAAGTAAATGTTGGAAATCCCATTACTCCATAGCCATAATCACGACTAGTTCCACAATTAGGGTATAACCCCTGATTTGCATTCTGCATTGGTATATCTGAAATATTGCTATTTACATCATCCCTAATACCATGGAAAAGTTCCCAATCAGAAGGTTGCTCTGGCCACTTACCCCATGGATACAGGATAATCCAAACTCCAGTATGCATTGTAACATAGAGGTCAGCATCTTGCATATACGAATTCATGTAGTCTGCATTTGCTCGTGTTTCTGGTTCACTAAATGGGCCTGACCCTGGTGCAAATGGATCACTAGGAGAACAATTATCCCAGTAGTGGTCATAATTCCTATTTAGGTCAATTCCGCTAGGAACAACTTCACTAACAAATGGATTTGCTGCAGTTGTTAAGTTTAGATTGTGGCGAGTGTCGGCATCATTCCCGTCGGGATTAAGCATTATCAAAATGTGTAATTCTGTATTTTGTAATACATTTACAGCTTCTTCGTTCCCAGCATTCCACTCATTAATGTACCATTTTGCAGTTAACCATGCTAGAGCAGTACCAAGATATTCATTTCCATGATGTCCTCCATCGATGTAAATCATTTCTTTTGGATCTCCGTTGAATTTTGTATCCATATTCCAATCGGATAAAACTACCATCCATAACTCTCTACCGAGGAAAGATTGCCCAATACTAGACAGTTCCACAATATCTGGATTATTATCTGCCCATTCATTGACTTCCTGAGTTAGAGCAGCATAACTCATGAAGATGTGATTATCCACCGGTTCACCAGGCCAGTTCTGTTCTGCAGTGATCAAAGTCGGAGTCACGAGTAAGACCGCAAGGATGACTGTCAGCCTGCGCATCACTCTGTAGGTGTAGCGATATGGATTTGAGATTATGGTTCAAACAATGGGATTGTAATACAATAAATATGATTGAATTATTGAGAATACTCAATTTGATTCTAGTAGACATGTAAGAATTAGTGGTAAAACGATTGTTGCATCTGATTCAATTACAAATCTAGGAGTATCAATTCCAATCTTGCCCCATGAAATTTTCTCATTAGGGGGCGCCCCAGAATATCCTCCATAAGAAGTCGAAGATTCTGAAATTTGTGCATACCAAGACCAAAGTGAAACCTGTTCTCCTAGATCCTGATTCAACATAGGGACAACACATATCGGGAAATCTCCTGCGATTCCTCCACCAATCTGAAGAAAACCTACAGGTTCAGTCTGAGATTTATACCAATCTGCAAAGTCAATCATGTACTCTACACCACTCCGGACCATGTCCGATGTCACGTCTCCACGTATACACGCAGCAGCAAACAAGTTACCCAAAGTGGAGTCCTCCCATCCAGGAACTAAAAGAGGAATTTGCATCCTTTTTGCTGCAAGAAGCCATGAGTGTTCAGAACGAGGTCCTAGATCAATTCTGTCTAATAGTTCGTAAATGTGTTCATGTGGAAGTCTTGGTTGCTCTTTCCAGATCTCAAGTATCATTGATTCAACTCGACGGATTGCTTCCTCCTCTGGTATACAAACATCCGTAACTCTGTTCATTCCACGTAAATTAAGGGCATGATCATCCATACCACTCTGACTACGCCAATCTTGTACGGTCTCAAACTCATCACCTGCAATCAAAAGAAAAAGATCCTCCTCTAGATTTGCACCTGTACATGAGATTGAATGAACCCTCCCTGCAAGTATCGCCGGTGCAAGCGACCGCCCAATTTGTGCAGTCGACAGAGCTCCCGCCAATGCAATAACCAACTTTCCCCCAGAATCAGAGAATTCAATCAAGGAACGAGTGCAACGTGTTAACTCACCAGCGTTGAAGTGGTGATAATGTGAGTCCATGAAAGAGCGGATATCCATAGTGTCACCTAATTATCTTGTTGACTATCATACAAGAATCGTTTCACTGAATCTTTTCTCATTTGTCTAATATTTGGGTTAGTAGAAATTAGACTCTCATGAATAATTTCAATAATTTTCTCGGGATCATGATCGCCACATGTGAAAGCATCTATCGCAAGCCAGCCACGATCTGAATAGCAATGTGCAGATACATGGCTTTCATCGATTAGAACTACTGCTGCAAAACCAGGAGGGGATGCATCTCCATCGAAAATTTCCACATGAGCATGAACCTGTCGAATACCACATTTTTCAACAGCATTCTGAAGAATTTGAAGTACAAAATGACCATCTTGTGAACGATGTTCGGCTAAAAAACCCACATAATCCACATACACATGTTTTCCATGCGCGTGAACAATTTCAGTGTCAGTGGACTCATCCATAACAATCATCCATTAGTACCTATATTTCATTGAATCGAACGATGTATGTGTCCACCAACCAAGCGGGTTGCAATCATTGCTGCCGTAAAGGGAGTTAATGAGCCTTGTAAGTCCGGAACTGTTTCTACTACATCTGCTCCAATAACTGAAGCTTTAGAATCAAAAATTTGAGCCATTGCAGATTCAAGGTGCCACCAAGTAAGTCCACCTGGAACAGGAGTGCCAGTAGATGGAACAAGATATCCTTCAAGAACATCAATATCTACAGAAATCCAAACTGGCCCAGATAATATTGCTAGTTTATTCATCAATAATTCCCAAGATTCTACGCCGTGAGATATTGACAATAATTCAGATGCAAGATGAGTGTGTACTCGATTATCATGTCGAGAAAAATTTGCTTCTTCTCTTGACCATGCTCGAACTCCAATCTGGATAATTTTTCCTATTCCACTATCTAGAGAACGTCTAGCAGCACATGCGTGACTCCATTGGTCTCCATCTAATTCATCGCGTAAATCTGCATGTGCATCAAACTGAATTAACGTAAGTTTCTCTAAATTACCATCTAATTCGGGATGATTCTGAAGTGCAGAAATTTGTGCTGGAAGTAAACCATGTTCTCCCCCTAATATAACTGGAAAAATACTAGAATCTGAAAGCCATTTTGACAGATACTCAGTAATGGATTCCAATTGTTCGGTTAGTGAACCGGCTTCTGATGACCAAGGTTCTTCAGTTCGAATTATTGCACCGGCGGGAAGGTCCTTGGAAAGACGAGGATCATATAATTCAACTTGAGCAGAAGCACGTAAACAGGACTCAGGACCTTCAACAGTTCCTTGGCCATAAGAAGTGGTCAATTCGTAAGGAATTGGCAATATCACTACGTCTGGACTCAACGAGTGATCCTCAATCAAACCAAGGAAGGTGGGTGGGTCCTCCATGATTTATGCCGGTGGCTAAACACCAAAGAACGTGACGAATTTACACGCTTTCCCTTTTTTGACCCATTTACAAGTAATTCCTTATATAGAGCGGAAGCCAAGAAATAACACAGCGCGGGGGTTTTCCAAGTGACGGGCATGACACTGAAATCACTAACCGATGCGATTCGAAGTCGTGTTGATGAAGAAATGGAAGAAACCGTTGCAGAGACTATTGCAGAACATGCACTAGGCTTCTTTGGGTTTTCT
Source organism: Methanobacteriota archaeon (assembly GCA_002708695.1). GTDB lineage: Archaea > Thermoplasmatota > Poseidoniia > Poseidoniales > Thalassarchaeaceae > MGIIb-N2. The sequence continues at coordinate 19,585 of PAOZ01000024.1, forward strand.
AATCGAATTATTGACAATGCGCTTGAACCAAATGATAGAAACCTCTTCTACCAACTTCAAGATTATGAATTATTGACAACCGAATCGGAAGAAACAACTCTATGGGATGGAAGAGAATGGAGAATCCATTATTGGAAATTTAAGGCAAAGCGAATGGGAGAAATTGCTAAGAAAAAGGTCGATGAAGTCATTGACCCTTATGCAGGACTATACGACGAAGTACCAGTAGATATCTGGCGAGAGCAAGCTGGCTTTGAACACGATGATGACGAACCATTGTTCTAATTTCAAACACATTTCAACAATGGATTGAATACGGAGTGAGGCATAGTTTGTTTCATGGTCAGGCGTAACACGTTACTAATTGTCGGCATGTTATTGTTAATGATGCCATTATCTACAATTTCAGGCCAAGTTTCTGAAGAACCAGAATGCAGTATCATTGTAGATTGGACAAATGGAATAAATAGCGAACATGCATACATAATCAACAATTGGACTTCTATCAATCAAACAGAAGCTGCGGTTAATTGGTCCCATCAAAGTGAAGGGGGAATGATAATCGGCAATGGCACAATTTCTCCCAGTTGGAATGAAAATGACTCACATGGAAGAATAATCTTGCCAACTTCAATCAATCTAGGTGACTCTATTTCAATTGATGTTAGCACTTCTGGAGCTGAAATTTTATGTTCTAGAACTATCGATATAACTTACTGGAATCAACCAATTAATAATCATGAGATTACAAGAACTACTACTTGGATGCTTCAACAAACAACAGATGATAACCAAGAATATGAATTAGAATTCACAGGAAGAGGTTGGCAACTTCGTAATGGAATTCATTTAGAATCAAACGAATTAGGTTCAGGCAATCTATCAATCATTAGTGATGACGGAGAAACTAGAATTGAAACTGAAATCAATTTAGATAGAGTTTGGTTAAATGAATCGATGACAGGAATTGAACTTAATCAACAACAATTTGAAATGTTTGGAAATGGTTCTATGTTCTTCATTTTAATGGATCAAATAGGAAGTGAAACTATTGCAGAAATCAATATCTCTGATTCGTACATTACTAGAACTATTGCGAATGGAATCCCATCAGAACAAGTACGCTTAGAAGGAACCGGTAACTTACTTTCCAATGGAACTAATGATGATGAATCAATCGAATTAAATGGAGAAGTAGCAGTTTTTCTATACGAATTACACACTGAAAATGGAGAAGTACTACTATCAAACTATCTTCTGGAGGCTTTTGCTGAAATGGTACTCATTGATGGAAATGATCGATTTACTCTAGATTTAGATGAATTAATCATTAGTGAAACTTGGGAAAATGGTTCACAAACAAATCAGCTAAATCGAATTAGAGGTGATGGAACGTTTGACTTTGCTGAATCAGAAGAGGGGGCAACTATTGTTGTGAATGGAACAGTACCAGTATTTTGGTTAGAATCCCAAGATGGAATGACAACTGTAAACACAATTCTAATGGATGGAGATATTAGTGGAGATGTTACTGGAGAAATCGGATTAGTGGTAGAAATTATTGAAACTGGAGAACAACAAAACGAAACTGGCCAATCCTTCGATGTGAATGTAATTCGAAATGAAAATTGGTTAAACATTTCACAAATCACAGGACTTGGCACAAACCTTGATCTTGAAGCCGAACACAATTTGACATTCGAATATCAAGTACCTGAGGAGCATTGGATGAATAGAACTATTCGCTACAGATATATCGAAGATAATGGCGAAATTAATGATGAATATCCTGAAAGAAGTCCAATCATTCTTGACAAAAAAGAGCCATCAAATGAATCATTACTTGGAAGTGTAAACCTTAGTAGAGAATTAGGGTTCGCTCCAGCATCTATGGAAATTGGAGATTCTTTGATGCTAGATCATGGTGACACATTAAAATTGGAAATTATCGCAACTGATTCCGGTTCAATTACTCGTGATGGACATCAAATGGACGTTATTCATTGGAATGGAACATATCTAAACGGTGGATTTGCTAGTGGAAAAATCATCAATGAAGGAATCCTCGCTGGGCTAATTGCTGAAGTTTCCCGTTCTGTAGAATTAGATATTGATGATTTAGAAGGAAATTTAGAATTCATTGAAATCCAATCATTAGAACGAGTAATTTCTCCATCGATTGTTACAGAATCAGAAAATACTCCTCCCACATTCATAGAGCTACGGATTAGAGAAGGAGTTCTTACTACAGAAGGAGGTGAAGCACATCTTGAAGTGGTTGTTGAAGATATAGATTGGAATATGCAATCTGTAGATGTTGATTTGAGTAGTATTGGAATGGGAACTGTTTCTTTCAACGATGTTGGAATTGATGGAGATTCAACCGTGCATGATGATATTTGGACAACTCAAGTATCCCATATAGGAAACAACTTTGGAAATCAAGAGGTGAATATCACTCTATCAGATGGATGGTCCACAACAGAGATTACAACAACACTTGTCCTCACTAATTTGGCTCCTCGGATGATTTCACTTGATCTAAATCCCACGACTGTAAGCAGAGGTGATTCTGTGGATGTATCTACAAATATCATTGATTCACATGGTGTCTCATCTGTTTTCGTTGACTTAACGGGACTAGGAGGACAACGTTTTGCACTTTCGAAAGATATTGGAGAAAATTGGATTGGTTCTTTCATTGTCCCAGATGGATTTTCACCTGGTCCTCAGTTAATCGCTATTGAAATGACAGATAATGAAGGAGCTATGAGGTTAACTTCATTGATTTGGAGACCAGATGGTTCAACTGTTGAAAGTGAAAGAATCACAATTCTAAATGATGGTCCTGTTCTTTCAAATCTAACTATAACACGACAAGGAAGTACTGTCAACAATTTCCTTGTTCCAAATCTAGGTGAACAGGATATTGCTCATGTAATTTCCATAGAAGGATATGACCCCGATGGTATTTCAGTAGTGCAGGTACAATTGGGAATCCTTGCTGAAATTGGAAATGCTGATGATTGGGTTCCAATGAAAGATGATGGGACTGGAGGGGACGAAATTGCGGGTGATGGGATATACAGTCTTACTGTTTTAACTCGTTCTACAATGCCTACAGGAACAACAGAAATTGAACTCCGTGGAATTGACAATTATCTCGAATCAACACCTGGAAATGAAAGAAGTTTTACTGTCACTCTATCTGACAGTTCTTCCGAAGGAATTGGTTCAGGGTGGGCAGATTCCACTGCTCTGATTATCCTTGCAGTTGGAATTTTCTTGACGCTAACAATTGTAGGTGGGGTTGTAGTACTTAGAAATGCCAATTTTGAAGATGAGAAATAATCATTCAAAATTAACTAATTGAGTTCAATGGTGCGAGCGCCGGGATTTGAACCCGGGTTCCCACGTTGGCAACGTGGGGTGATAACCACTACACTACGCTCGCAGCGTCTCAGCGAGTTGGCAGGCCTTATTCTATGCATCGGTCAAAAAAAATTATGAAACTAAGGACTCAAGACGTCGTTTAATTTCATCTCTAGTATTTCGATAAACTTCTTCGGAAAGTCCAACAGGATCTTCTAATTCCCAATCTTGATTTATTTTCATGGTTGGACATGATACTCCACAACCCATTGAAATCACTAAATCAAAATCTTCAGATGAAAACTGATTTACTGATTTTGGATATTGACTACTGATATCAATGCCTATTTCTTTGCAAACCAAAACTGCCTTTTCATTTACTGTAGGTGCAGGATGCGTTCCTGCTGAAGATGCGTTATGACCAAGGCTTTTCGCAATACCTTCTGCCATTTGACTTCTACAAGAATTTCCCACACAAACGAATAATATGTCCATAATTAATCATATAATCCACCAGATATTAATCAATTGCATATAGATTCATTTTTCTTACTTTATACGCGTATTGAAGTATTGCTTATTCTTCACACCAAACATGTCAGGGTCACCTGTATCTACTCATTCTCCGGGAGGAGGAGAGGAAAAGGGGCCTGATGCAAATGATGAACAAAAAGCGCAAATGGAACAAGCGTACCAACAAATGAGAAGAAAAATGAGAATGACAAAGCTCAACGATGATGTTCGTCATAAATTCATGGTTCTATCTGGAAAAGGAGGAGTGGGTAAATCAACAGTAGCAACTGGATTAGCACTTTCTCTTGCAAGAATGGGACAAAAAGTAGGATTGTTAGATATTGATATTACAGGGCCAAATCTTCCAAAAATGCTTGGAATTGAAGGTACCCAACTTCACGTAGAAGAAGGGCAAATACATCCTGCTATTGGCCCTCATGGAGTTAAAGTGATTTCAATGGCGTTCTTAATTGAAGATCCAGATAAGCCAGTAATTTGGCGCGGCCCAATCAAATTAGGTGCAATCCAGCAATTTATTGGTGATGTTGCATGGGGAGAATTAGACCATTTAATCATTGATTTTCCTCCCGGAACTAGTGATGAACCACTAACTGTGACTCAATCATTGCCAAATATGGATGGAGTAGTAATCGTTACTACCCCTCAAGATGTTGCTTTACTTGACTCAAGAAAAAGTATCAATTTCGCTAAAACAATCAATCTTCCTGTGTTGGGTGTTGTGGAAAATATGCGAAGTTATACAATCCACGGAACTGCCACAAACAATGACGGTTCGCCAATTGAAAATGCTACAATCGAAGTAAATGGTCCTGCAGGAGAAAAAATTCTTGCAAATACAAATTCTAATGGCGATTGGGATGTTGTGTTAGATCTTTTCAAGAGTGGAGGTGGAGAATCCGCAGCAGAAGAAATGGATGTTCCATTCCTTGGTTCTCTTCCATTTGATCCAGGAATTGTTCGTGGCGGTGATGATGGTGTTCACAGAATCGTTTCAGAACCTGATGGTGTTACTGCTAAAGCATTTGAATCAATAGTAAGTAATTTAATCGAAAAATTAGAATCCTCCGATGAAGGTGGAGTAACCATAATCTAAGTATTCTAAACCCAAAATTTACCATCCGATTCAAAAGGAAAGACAGTAGGCGATAAAATATGGCAAGTGTAGCAAAAGATACGATAGCAACCGTTCATTATACTGGAACTCTTCCAGATGGTGAAGTATTTGATAGCAGTCGAGATAAAGACCCAATGACTTTCTTAGTCGGTCACAAAAACATGATTCCTGGTTTTGAAGAAGAATTGATGGGAGCATCAAAAGGAGAAACTAGGACGTTTACACTTCCTCCAGAGCGAGCATACGGAGAAAGAGATGATGATGCTATTCAGCAAGTATCTCGTGACCAATTTCCTGAAAATATGGAAATAAAGCCTGGAATGATGATGGCTGCACAAACTGATCAAGGACCAATACCGTTTACTATTTCAGAAATTAACGGCGATCAAATTACTATTGATTTCAATCACCAAATGGCTGGTAAAACCTTGACCTTTGAAGTAGAAGTCATTGATGTTCGAGATGCAACTCCGCAAGAGCTCCCTGACGATTGCGGACCTGGTTGTGGCTGTAACTAAAGTAAACAAAAAGTAAGGTGCAGAGGACAGGATTCGAACCTGCGAAGCATTCTGCAGTGGGACTTGAGCCCACCCCCTTTGACCACTCGGGTACCTCTGCTCGTAACTTACCACGACATGCTACGCTTGAGGTTTGCGAATTATTCCTCTTCATCTGGGAAACGTTCTGGGGGTTCGGGCCAGAGGCTTTTAGGTCGAGACGGAGGTTCTTCTTCTGGAAGAGGGATGTCATCTTCATCGTCCCAATATACCGCTTCAGTATTCCTCTGTAAGACAAAAAGTCCAATCATAAATCCAAGACCACTGAAGATGACTATCAACAAACCAATTACTGTTAAATCTCCACTTAATGCTGCATCCAATAGACTTCTATCTGCCATTGGATCTACGACTTGAATGGGTGGTAACACCGTGGCATTCTCAATATCTCCATCAATAGCTGCTATCAACAACATTTGGCCTTCTTGCCAAGCTTCAATTTCAAAATCAACTTCAATAGAGCCTCCTGGAAGCAGTTGAATTTCTGTTCTGTTGATTTCTACCCATTTCTGTCCTGAAGAATCAGTTTCCCATCCAAGTAAACTTAGATTTAGATTACCTCCTTGATTTCCTTCATCACGAATCCAAAGATCAATTCTAACTAAGCCATTGAGATTAGCAGGTTGGGGGGATATTGCAATTGGCTCAACAACTGGTTCGAACCATACAACACGTAGTAGCGGCGCTCTCGGATTTAATTCGGAACCTATGCCTTCTATTGGATTTCCAGAAAGATCAGTGAACTCAAACCAAACAACTAGTTGATCCCCATCTTGTAATTCATTTGATTCCACAGTAGAAATATCCACATTGTTCGAAACGCCATAGACAAGACCTTGCATTGATGCAGGGCCTATCCAACTACTACCATCTGTTCCGGGAATATCAACACCAAATCTTCTGAATGTCCAAAACATCTCAACTTCTTCTTCTGCAACTCCTCCTAAATCTAAAATTGAAAATGAAACTTGTTGAGAATCTAAACGGTTAGTCTGAACAGCAGCAAGACTTGTTTGTAAAAATTCAACAGTAGGTGCAGTTCTATCTACTACCACATCAACATCAAATCCACTCCATGGAATGGTTCCAGTTCCAATTAATCTACCACGAAGAATCCCTTCAGTATCTCTCTCCGTCTGAGGTAAAACGATTACGAACTCAACGATTCCTTCTGTGTCCACTGTTCCATTTACTGGCACTCCTGGAGTTGTTTCCATTACATCTTCAAAATGAGGATCAATAACGACATTCCTGCCGACTGGAGGGACAGAAAGAGGTTGTCCATTAGCAGAATGTACCATCTGCAATCGACATAGAATTGCATCTCCATCTGCAGCGTACATTCTTCCATCATAGAATCTACCAAATGGAGCAGTCAAATCTTCAATCTCCAAAACATTCCAAGATGTTGATGTATCTAATGTCCAAGCTATATCTGCCAATGATAACAAATCAAGATCTAGTGTTGCTTCGTCTTCAACTACCGTAATCGCAGGAACCTGAGAAGATAAAGTCCAATCAAACGGAGAATCTTCGCCTGTAGCAAATGTAAATGTTGCAAGTCCTGAATTTCCAGATGCATCACTAGGAATAAATTCTGCACTAATAGGGATAATTTTACTTCCTTCAGCAGATTCAAGATTGCCCAATAATGGCCTATGAATTAGATGCCCTGTCTCATCACCTATACCTGAAATCCATAGATGTATTTCGTCTATTGAGGTGTATCCATTGAGGTCTTCAATAAGGAAACTCATAGTATGACTAACGGAATGAAGTATTGTTCCGTCTACAGAATCTAAAGAAATAGTATTTCTATCAATTTGAGTTGGACTTTCTTGTGCTAAACTAAATGTTGCTAAATCTGCATGTATTCCTCCACTTCCTCCACCCAAATATGCTCGACCTGATGCATCTGTTCCAGTAACAAAAACGGAAACTAGTGAGCCATCTGTACCTTGGGAAATGTCCAACAACCCAAGATTAACTATCTCGGTCTGATGTGCGTTTGATGGTAGAATTACCAATTTTGAACTATATTCGCTTGGTTGAGCAACCCCATCTAAATTCAAATCATCTTTGGATTCGATCCAAGTCATGAGGATGAGTTCTCTAGACAATGATTCTGTTTCAAAAATTTCCAATGACATAATTAGGGGTCTAGAAAGCGACCATATGTCTTCATCAAGTGGTCTCTGAATTCCACTAATATCTGCAAGTAGACGCCCCACAATTGGTGATTCTAAATCTACACGATAACTTCCAGGTGTCGTAACGACTGTTGAATCTAATGCTCCAGATCGAACTACATCTACAGGACCTACACGAATTAATCTTGGATTAATTTCCCAAATACTTGATGGAGTACTATTCTCTATATTTGGCAATGAAATTGAGGCAGACCATGTACCATCAGCGTCGACATCTTCAGCAAGATATGACCATGATTGATTTTCATTAGATATCTCAATTCCCACTGCTGCAGAATTAGGAGGAATGGGGCCCACAATTCCTTCAAAACGAACAGATCCAGAGACAGATATAGTCTGTTCAGGGTGAAGATGAAGAGGGTAACCATACAATCTAGAATCAAGCAAATCTCTACCAAGGCCATCGAAAACAGAAAAGCCTACGATTTCCATATCATTTTCAATGCCTAGTAAACCACCAGACCCTACAACTGCTTCTGCTGGCCCCCATGATTGATTTAGATGGTCAATTGCTGTAGCATAGATTCTAACTTCATCGACATCATCAATGGACCAATCGACGCTTATTGGCCATGTAATTTGCACTGATTTCTCATGAATTGCAATTCTTGGATTAACAAGTGTAAATGGCCCACCAGATTCGTTGATAATTACTGGTTGACCATTAGATATATCCAAGTGAAAAGAAGACACAGATTCGATTCCTTCGATTACAAAATCAAGAGTTACATTATGAATCAAAGATGAATCAAACAGATGTTCATGTTCAGAAACAATTTCTGATATTATTTCAG